>NZ_JCBANN010000010.1:0-115901 GCF_059761975.1 Achromobacter sp. 46006 | reverse complement strand
ACATCTGATCGTATCTAATATTTCCTCACCGAAGCCAACCATCAAGTACACCCACCCACTGTGCGCGCGCCGGCGGCGTCAGATGTGAATAAGAAACAGGGCTCCCGGCCCACCCCCATCCCCACTGTCTAAACCGCCAAACAACCCAAAACAGGCGCAACCGCCGGCACAGGCGGCGCGCCTTCCCCAAGGAGACAAGCTCGTGAAACTGTTCCGTCTTTTGCCGCTGGCGCTGACGTTCTGCGCTGGCGTTGCCGCCGCCCAATACCCCGACCGTCCGCTCAAACTGGTGGTGCCCTATTCCGCCGGCGGCGCCGCCGATGCCCAGGCCCGCCTGGTGGCCCAGAAGCTGGGGGCGGGCCTGGGCCAGACCGTGGTGGTCGAAAACAAGCCCGGCGCCAGCGGCACCATCGGCGCGGCCAGCGTGGCGCACGCCGCCGCCGACGGCTACACGCTGCTCTATGACGCCACGGCGTTCGCCATCAATCCCTCGCTCTACAAGAAGCTCAGCTATGACAGCCGGCGCGATTTCCAGCCGATCTCGCTGGTCAGCCTGACGCCGAATCTGCTCGTGGTGCCGGCGCAGGCGCCCTATCGGGACATCGAAGCACTCACCGCGGCCGCGCGCAAGGGCCATCTGACCTACGGCACTCCCGGCCAGGGCACCGCGCAACACATCGCCGCCGCCTGGTACGCGCAGGGCAACAAGCTGGAACTCACCCACGTCCCCTACAAGGGCGGCGCGCCGGCACTGACCGACCTGATGGGTGGCCAGATCGACATGATGTTCAGCAACATGGCGGCGTCGTACCCGCTGGTCAAGAGCGGCAAACTGCGCGCGCTGGCGGTCACGTCGCCCAAACGCATCGAGGCGCTGCCCGACCTGCCCACCATCGCCGAGAGCGGCGTGCCGCAGTATTCGGTGTACGAATGGAATGGCGTGCTGGCCCCGGCCGGACTGCCGGCCGACGTGGCCGCGCGCCTCGAACAGGCACTGCGCGCGACGCTGCAGGACCCGGCGCTACGCCACAGCCTGCAGGAACTCGGCGCGCAGCCGGTGGGATCGACCGCCGCCGAATTCCGCGCCTTCATCGACGACCAGATGGAACGCTCGGCCCGCATACTGGCCGAAGCCGGCATCCACAAGGACTGACGCGGCGCCCCGCCCCGTCCGCAGGAAAACGGAGACCAACCATGAAACTCAAGCTGTCCGCCCTGGCGGCCTCGTTGCTGTTTGCAGCCGGCGCCGTCCAGGCCGCCTATCCCGACCGTCCCGTGCGCGTGGTGGTCGGCTTCTCGCCCGGCGGCCCCACCGACGTGGTCGCCCGCGCCTTCGCTTCGTATGCTTCGCAGGCGTTGGGCCAGACCTTTGTGGTCGAGAACCGGCCCGGCGCCAATACCATTCTCGCGGCGGAGACCGTCGCCAAGTCCGCGCCCGACGGCTACACGTTGTTGTTCGGCGCCACCAACCACACCATGATTCCGGCGCTCTATGCCGACCGGGTCCGCTTCGATGCGCTGAAATCCTTCACGCCGCTATGCGCGGTGGCGGTCAGCCCTACCGTGCTGGTCACCGGCCCCTCCCTGAAGGTGAAGACGTTGGACGCGTTCCTGGCGCGGGCCCGCGCCGAACCGGGCCGTCTGACCTATGCGACGCCCGGCACCGGCAGTTCCGGCCACTTCGCCACGGCGCAGTTCCTGCGCCAGACCGGCATCCAGATGAATCACATTCCCTACAAGGGCGCGGCGCAGGCGGTCTCCGACCTGATGGGCGGCCAGGTCGACAGCTCCCTGGCGACGCTCGGCTCGGTGCTGCCGCAGATACAGTCCGGCAAGCTCACGGCCCTGGCCGTGGCCGCCCCCCGGCGCCTGGCGCAATTGCCGCAAGTACCGACGTTCGACGAGGCCGGCGTGCCGGGCTACAGTGCCGACGCCTGGTATGGCCTGCTGGCCCCCGCGGGCCTGGCGCAGGACGTGCGCGCCAAGTTGGAGCAGGCGGCGCGCGAATTCTCGCGGGCCGACGCCACGGCCAAGAGCCTGGACGCGCTGGGCATGCAGCCGCGCCAGACCTGCGGCGATGCCTTCGGCGCGCAACTGGCCCACGAAGTCGATACCTACCGCAACCTGGCCGGCGAGCTGGGACTAAAAGCCGAATAAGGCTCTACCCATAAATACAGAGGAAGACAAATGAATCACCATCCCCTGACCCGCTCCTGCCGCCGTCGCGCCGCGCTGCTCGTCGCGGCCGCCTTGCCGCTGCTGGCTTGCGGCATCGCCCGCGCCGCCGACCCCTGGCCCAGCCGCCCGGTGCGCATCGTGGTGCCCTACGGCCCGGGCGGCGCGGTCGACGTGGCCACGCGCAAGGTCGCGCAGATGCTATCGACGCAGACCGGCCAGAGTTTCGTCGTGGAGAACAAGCCGGGCGCGACCGGCACCATCGGTGTCAGCCAGGTGGCCCGCGCGCCGGCCGACGGCTACACGCTGGTGGCCAACGACACCACTTATTCGCTGTTGCCTCACATCTTCAAGCATCTGCCCTTCGATCCGGCAAAGGACCTGCAGCCCGTGTCGGCCTTCATCTTCGCGCCCATGGCGCTGGCGGTGGCGGCCGACAGTCCCTATCGGACGCTGGATGATCTGATAGCGCGGGCGCGCGCCAAGCCCGACACGGTCACGTATGGTTCGGGCGGGCCGGGCACCACGCCGCATTTCGCCGCCGAAGGACTGGCGCGGGCGACGGGCGTGAAGTTCATGCACGTGCCCTTCAAGGGCGCCGCCGAAGCCACGCAGGCGGTTCTGGGCAGGGTGATCGACTTCCAGTTCGCCTCGACCACCGGCCTGATGGGGCCGGCGCAGGGCGGACAGTTGCGCCTGCTGGCCGTGAGCGGCGCCAAGCGGCTGGCGGTGCTTCCCGACGTTCCGACATTCGCGCAGGCTGGCGTGAAGGACTTCGGCGTGGTCAACTGGACCGGCCTGTGGGCGCCCAAGGGCACGCCGCCGGAAGTCACCGAACGCCTGCAACGCGAGGTCGCCAAGGCCATGGCGTCGGAGGAAATGCAGACCTTCGCCACCAGGATGGGCGCCGAGCCGCGCGCCGCCGACGCGGCGGAATTTCGCCGCATCCTGGCCGATAGCGGCGTGATGTGGGGCAACGTGGCCCGCAGCATCGGCTACGACGCCAAGTAGACCCCAAGGAGACGCCATGTTTTTCCTGCAACCGCCCGAGGTGGCGCAATTCGACGCATGGAGCGCCATGCCCGACCATTTCCGCCGCCACCAGCGCAGCGACTGGGCCGACGCCAATCGCGCCGGGGCGCCGGTCGATTCGTTCCTGGAAGGCCCGGTGTTCGACCGCCATGGCAACCTGTACGTCACCGACATCCCCTGGGGCCGGGTGTTCCGCATCGCGCCCGACCGGCAGTGGACCCTGGTGACCGAGTACGACGGCGAACCGAACGGCATGAAGTTCCTGGATGACGGGCGATTGCTGATCACGGACTACAAAAATGGCCTGATGGTCCTGGATGTGGCCAGCGGCCAGGTCAAGCCCTACCTGGCCCGCCGCAACAGCGAGCGCTTCAAGGGAGTGAACGACCTGACCTTCGATGCGCAGGGCAATATCTACTTCACCGACCAGGGCCAGAGCGGCCTGCACGATCCCAGCGGCCGACTGTACCGCTTGCGTCCCGGCAGCCAGCTCGACTGCCTGCTCGACAACATCCCCAGCCCCAATGGCGTGGCGCTGTCGCCGGATGGCAAGGTGCTGTACCTGGCGGTGACGCGCGGCAACTGCGTCTGGCGCGTGCCGTTGATGGCGGACGGCAGCGTCAGCAAGGTGAGCCAGTTCTTCACCTCGTACGGCCCCAGCGGCCCGGACGGCCTGGCAGTGGACCGCGAAGGCAACCTGCTGGTCTGCAATCCGGGGCTGGGCTACGTGTGGCTGCTCAACCATCGCGCCGAACCGCTGATCGTCTGGCGCAGCCCCAAGGGCATGTCGACCACCAACCTGGCCTTTGGCGGCGAGGATGGCCGCACGCTGTTCTGCACCGAGTCGGTGACGGGCACCATCCTGACCGCCCGCGCGCCCCATCCGGGCCTGCTGGCCGTGGCCCCGCGCTGACGCGCTCCGGGTCCCGGGCCCGGCGGGATTGCGCGCCTGCGCGGCGGGCCCGCCGCGCTTGCCTTTACATCCCGTTTCAGCAAGGATGGGCGTGCGTCCGTATCGTGGGCGCACCGCAACACAGGAGCTCGCCATGATGAAAACCACCTTGACCTGCACCCTGACAGTCGCCCTGCTTGCCGGCTGCGCCCCTTCCCGACACACGGCCGCCGTGCCCGTGGACAACCACACGGCGCGCGACTCGCTGGACTGGCCCGGCAGCTACGAGGGCACGCTGCCCTGCGCCGACTGCCCCGGCATCCGCACCCGCCTGACGCTGATGCAGGACGGCCGCTACGAGCGCACCACGCAGTATCTGGACCGCCAGCCGCAGCCCGAAGCAGTGGCCGGCACCTTCAGTTGGGAATCCGACGGCAGCACCATCCGTCTGGACGCCTCGGGGGACAGCCAGCGTTATTTCGTCGCCGAGAATCAGGTGATCATGCTGTACCGCGACGGCACCCGGCCCACCGGCCCGCTGGCGCCGCACTACGTGCTGCGGCGCGCGCAGTAGCGCGGCATGCTCCGGCGCCCGCCCGGCGCCGGCTTGCCGCAAGCGCCCCGCTTGCGGCTATTCTTTGCTGCCGCACATGCAGAACCGCCCGCCCCGCCACGGGCGACGCGCCGCCAAGAAAGGAAGCCATGAAGACCGATCACGAATTGCTCAACGCCTTTGCCCCGACGGGAGCGCTGCGCGCTTCCATCAACCTGGGCAACCCCATTCTTGCCAACAGCCACCCCGAGACCGGCGCGCCCGGCGGCGTCTCGGTCGACCTGGCCACGGAACTGGCCCGCCGGCTCGACGTGAAGCTCGAACTGGTGGTGTTCAAGTCCGCCGGCGAATCGGTCAACGCGGTCGCCGCCGAGCAGGCCGACGTGGGCTTTTTCGCGATCGATCCGCTGCGGGGCGAGCAGATCGCCTTCACCGCGCCGTACGTGGTGATCGAAGGCGCCTACCTGGTGCGCGATGACTCCCCCATCACACGCATGGAAGAAGTGGACCGCGCGGGCCAGCGCGTGGTGGTCGGCAAGGGCAGCGCCTATGACTTGTACCTGACGCGCGAGATCAAGCATGCCGAGCTGTTCCGCGCGCCCACCTCGCCCGCCGTGGTCGATACCTTCGTCAAGGAGAACATGGAAGTGGCGGCCGGCGTCAGGCAACAGTTGGAGGCCGATGCCCAACGCCTGGGAGGCCTGCGCCTGCTGGACGGTCATTTCATGCTGATCCGCCAAGCCATGGGCGTGCCGAAAAGCCGTGGCGCCAAGGCCAGCACCTACCTGGCCGCCTTCGTCGAAGCCATGAAGAAAAGCGGCTTCGTCGCCGAGGCGCTGGCGCGCCACAAGATCCAGGGCGCCGCCGTGGCGCCGCTGGAAGCCGCGCCGCGGTAAGCAAGCGGCAAAGTCGATGGCGGCCCGCCACGCAGGCCGCCATCAACCGGATCGCCACCGCCGTCAGTGGCTGATCATCCAGGGCCGGGCGCCGGCGAAGGACTTGGCGCCGTCGGCCGTGGCGCGGGTCTTGCCGGACTTGCGCCCTCCCGAACAACAACCGCAATTCATGCCGTGGCCCGAACGCGAACTGCGCGGTTCGTTGGCACTGCGTTCGTTGGCGGCATGGGCGCGGTTGACGGCCGACGACAGCGCCGAGATCGCGGGCGCGCCGCCGACGATGCGGCCCGACGCCGCGCCGCAGCGCGGACAGTCGGCCGGATCGCGCCATTGCGCCAGCGGCCGCAGCGCCGCGAATTCGCCGCAGTCGGCGCAGGCGTAGTCATACATGGGCATATGGGTCTCCCTGGCTCCGGCCTCAACGGTCGCGCGACAAAGGCATGTCGACGCCGCCCTTGATGTGCTGGACCGGTCCCGAGGCCGAGGGCTGGATGTCGAAATCGAAGATCTCGGTCGGCAGCCACAGCGTGGCGCAGGAGTTGGGAATGTCCACCACCCCGCTGATGTGCCCCTGCACCGGCGCACAGCCCAAGAGCGAATAGGCCTGCGCGCCCGAATAGCCGAACTTCTTCAGGTATTCGATAGCGTTCAGGCAGGCCTGGCGATAGGCCACGTTCACGTCCAGGTAGTGCTGCTTGCCGCCCTCGTCCACCGAGATGCCTTCGAAGATCAGGAAGTCCTTGTAGGCCGGCGTGATCGGGCTGGGCTTGAAGATCGGGTTGCGGATGGCGTATTTGTCCATGCCGCCCTTGATCAGCGTGACGCGCATGTGCACCCAGCCGGCCATCTCGATGGCGCCGCAGAAGGTTATCTCGCCGTCGCCTTGCGAGAAATGCAGGTCGCCCACCGACAGGCCGCCACCCTTGACGTACACAGGGAAGAACACCCGCGCGCCGCGCGAAAGGTCCTTGATGTCGCAGTTGCCGCCGTGCTCGCGCGGCGGCACGGTGCGCGCGCCCTCGGCCGCCGCGCGGTCGCGGTCGGCCCCTTGCAGCGCGCCCATGTGGGCGGTCTTGGGCGCCGGCGGGTTGGCCAGCGGCGGCACGCGGTTCGGGTTGGTGTCGATCAGCGCCTGTTCGCGCTGGTTCCAGGTGTCCAGCAGCTTCTTGTCGGGCAGGCAGCCGATCAGGCCGGGATGGATCAGGCCGGCGAAGCTGACGCCCGGGATGTGGCGCGACGAGGTGAACATGCCGTGGAAATCCCAGATGGATTTCTGCGCATGGGGGAAATGGTCGGTGAGAAAACCGCCGCCATTGTTCTTGCTGAAAAAGCCATTGAAGCCCCACAGGCTGTCGGGCTTGGCGCCGATGTCCAGCAGGTCCACCACCAGCAGGTCGCCCGGCTCGGCGCCTTCGACGCCGACCGGGCCGGACAGGAAATGCACGGTGGACAGGTCGACGTCGCGCACGTCGTCGGCGCTGTCGTCGTTCTTGATGGCACCGCCGGTCCAGTCGTAGGTTTCCAGGATGAAATCATCGCCGGGCTTGACCCAGACGGCCATCGGAATGTCCGGATGCCAACGGTTGTGGATCTTCTCGTTCTCGTAAGGGGATTGGGTCAGGTCGACCTGGATGAGGGTATCGGTCATTCTCTTTCATCTCCAACGCAACGTGTTGATAAAACAGAACTTGCCATCAATGGCCGGCCAGGATGCCTGGCGCCTTGAACGGCGCCGCCAGCGACTGATTCGTCATGCACGGTAGGCCAGTTTCAGGCAACGGTAAACTGGGTTTTTTCACAGTGACGCCATCACACGCGCCCTCCGGGGTTCGACTCCGGGCCCCAGGCCGAACCTCAACCGCTCTTGCGGCAAAAGCAGTAAACGTGCCGGTAGGGGTCGTCGACCATGTGGCGCGAATCGGTCACCCCATCGATGTCTGGCACGAACTCCTCGAACCCCGGGCCCACTTCGACCGGAAAAGGCGTGCGTTCGGGCAGGTCGTTGTAGCCCAGCACCAGCATGCCGCCGGGCTTGAGCACGGCGTGGCATTGCGCCAGCAGTCGGCGCAGGCCGGACTCGCCGTCGATGCCAAAGCCGAGCAGGCCGTTGGCGACCACCACGTCGAAAACATCGGGGCCGTAATGCGCCGCCATCGCGAGCGCATCGCCGGTCCAATGCTTCCCCGGGCGTCCGTAGACCGCGTTGCGCGGCGCTATGTCGAGCGAATGGAAGTTGGCGCGCAGCAACCGCGGATAGTGCCAGTTGTGCTTGTCCACGCCCAGGAACAGCAACGACTGCGGCGCGCGCCAGTCGGCGGCGAGCCGGTTCAGGTAGTCGAACACCCGCTGTTCAAGAAAAGTCCGGCTGGGCGTGTCCAACCGGAAGTCAACACCGCAGCATTCGGCCAGCACGGGCGACAGCCTGAACAATGCCCGCTTGCTTATGTACTTCAACTTGCGCATGCCTTCCCCCTTCGTTCGAGGAACGGCAATATGCGGCGCCGACGCACGCTTGGCTATTGGACTGGTCCGATATGTCCCAAAACAGCCGGGATGCGTTGGCGCGGGCTCCGGCCAACGCCGACAGTTATGATGCGCCATTGCATTTCGCGGCCACGCCGCGCCGGAGAACCGTTGCCCATGTTGCTGCCCCGCCCTCTGTCCGCCCTGCTCCTGCTCGCCTGTGCCCTGCCGCAGGGCGCCGCCCACGCGGCCAGGGAGTGCGTGGCGCGGTTCGACGCCAGCGCCGCCCGCTACCAGGAGGCGGTGAACGTGCAGAAGGGGCGCGAGACCGCCAACTGGCAGGAGCTGAACGCGCCGCTGTGCCAGGGCCGGCTGGACCTGCTGGACATGGAGTTCGCGCTGGTCGACGACTACGAGCAGTGCGCGCGCGACGGCGGGGAATTTCCCGAGCAGACCGTGCGCGCGATGAAGGACCGGCCCGACAACCTGGCCGCGCTCAAGACCGCATGGATCAAAACCTGCGGTCCCTACATGAAGAGATGACGGGACGCAGGCCCCCACGATGCCTGCCCGCCGGGCGTCTCAGGCGACCGCCGCGGGAGCGGGCCGTGGGAAGAAGATGGCGCGGGCGGGGTCGAAGTCGTAGCGGTCTTCGAACCCGGTCGCATCGGCGGCCAGGGCCAGCACCGAATCCAGGATGAAATCGGCCTTGGCGTCTGACAGCAGCACGCTGAAGTTCAGGCGGATGAAACCCGGCTTTTCGATTTCGCGGCCGTCGAGGATGGCCTGGCGCATGCGCGCCGACTCGGCCTCGTCGATCGCCAGCAGGTTGTGCACGTACGGGCCGGCGCAGGCGCAGCCGCCGCGCGCCTGGATGCCGAAGCGGTCGCTCAGCATGCGCGTGATCAGTTGCTGGTGTACGTAGCCGCCTTGGCCGTTGCGCACGCGGAACGAGAAGATCGGCAGGCGCGGCGCGCTCAGCGAACCCAGCAGCTCGAGGCGGGGATCGTCCTGCCAGCGGGCCAGCGCGCGCCGCACGAACGCGGCGTTGCGCCGCGCCATGAGGTCGGCGCCAAGCGCCTCCTTGACCAGCAGCACCAGCGCGGCGCGGATGTCGCCGACCACGTTGGGCGTGCCGGCTTCTTCGCGCGCTTCCAGGCTGGCGCTGTAGTCGTGGTTGGTGGGCGAGACGAACTTGACGGTGCCGCCGCCCGGGAACGTGGGCGTGGTCGGCACGACGGCGTCGCGGCGCACGATCAGGATGCCGGACGCGCCGGGGCCGCCGATGAACTTGTGCGGCGAGAACACGATGGCATCGATGGCCGCGTCGGCCGCCGGGGTCATGCGGATGTCCAGGTACGGCGCGCCGCCGGCGTAGTCCCAGATCATCCGGGCGCCGGCGCGCTTGACGCGGCGGGTGATGGCCGGAACGTCGGCGACGATGCCGGTGACGTTGGAGGCGGCCGACAGCGCGCAGATGACCAGCGTGTCGTCGGGCGCGCGCAGCGCCGCGTCCAGCTCGGCCAGGTCCGGGCCGCCCTGCGGGCTTTCGGCCAGCACGACGATGTCGGCGCCGCATTCGCGCCAGGGCAGGATGTTGGAATGATGCTCGTAGGGGCCGATGACGACGCGCACCTTGCGGCCCGCCGCCAGCGCCGTCGGTACGCCGAACAGGTGCACCAGGCGGTTGATGCCCAGGGTGGCCCCCGAGCCGGAGAAGATCACGGCGTGCTCGTCGCCTGCGCCGCAGCAGCGGCCGACCGCGGCGCGCGCCTCGCGCCGCAGGCGCGTGATGAAACCGCCGCAGAACGAGGCCTCGGTGTGCGAGTTGGCGTAGTACGGCAGCACGTGTTCCAGGACGAAGCGTTCGACCTGCATGAGCGCGCGGCCCGAGGCGACGTAGTCGGCGTAGACCAGCGGCTTGAGGCCGAAGGGGCCTTCGATGACGGCGTCCTTGCCGATCAGGCCGTCGGCGAGGCTGGCGACGATATCGGGGGATTGCAGGGATTGCTGGAACTGGCGCAACGGCCCTGTGGTGGCCGGGGTCGCTTGGGTAGGCATGATGAAAATACGGGGAAGCGGCGAGTGGAAATTGACCGAAATATCATACGATGGAAGGAATTTTTAAACCTCACCTAAATTTTCCTCAAAATCTCATAAAACAGATCATTTGATCGAATTCATGGAAAAAATTGACAAGTTTGATCTGAATATCATTTCCTGCCTGCAACGCGAGGGCTCGCTGTCGCAGCGCGAGCTGGCCGATCGGGTCGGTTTGTCGCAGAACGCCTGCTGGCGGCGGCTGCAGCGGCTGAACGCCTGCGGCATCATCCGCGGCACCCGCGCCGAGGTGAACCTGGCGGCGCTCGGGCTGGACCTGACGGTGTTCGTGATGATCCGCACCAGCCACCATGCCAAGGAATGGGCCGACGGCTTCCGCAAGCACGTCGAACGCCTGCCCGAGGTGACCGGTTTCTATCGCATCGGCGGCGACTGGGACTACCTGATCCAGGTGGTGTGCCGCGGCATCGCCGGATACGACCGCTTCTACCAGAAGCTGATCACCGACTTCGAGCTGTCCACGGTGACGGGCTTTTTCAGCATGGAAGCCATCATCGAGAACCGGCCGCCGGACTTGGGGCAGTTGCAGGAACCCACTGGCGAGGCGTAGCCGCGGCGCGGTGCCGGCATGGCGCCGGGCGGCCGGCGCGGCGCGAATAACCTGCGGTTATATCCATCTTGGAGGGCTTATATCCACGGGTTATCCCGGATGCCTGCATATCCACAAATCGTCAATAATTCGCCAACGTTTTATTGTCGATCCGTCCCCATCCGCCCCCATGCCTGTTTCCGTCCGGGACGCCATTGTTTCCTCCTCCCATCTCGCCTCGTCCGCCCCGGAACTGTCCGAGGTGGAGTTCGGCCTGATCATCGCCTCGCACGCCTTCAACCGCTGGATGGTCCGCTGCATGGCCTGTGCCGGGCTGCCCGAGCTGACCTCGCTGGACATCCTGGTGCTGAACCACGTGTTCCATCGCGGCCGCGGCAAGAAACTGGCGGACATCTGCTTCACACTCAACGTCGAAGACACCCACCTGGTGAACTATTCGCTCAAGAAGCTGGAGCGGCTGGGCGTGGTGCAAAGCGCCAAGACCGGCAAGGAAGTGATCTACACCACCACCGATGCCGGCGCCGCCGCCATCCAGCGCTACGCCGAAGTGCGCGAGCAATGCCTGGTGAAACCCTTCATCGACTCCCCCGCCGCGGACGATGCCAGCCATCAGCTGGCCAATACCCTGCGCGCCCTGTCGGGCCTGTACGACCAGGCCGCCCGCGCCGCCACCTCGCTGTGAGAATCCACGTTGTCTAGCCTTTCCGCCTCCTCCGCCCAGCCGCTGCTCTCCGTGCGCGGCGTCTCGGTGGACTTCAATACCGAAAACGGCGTGTTCCGCGCCGTCGAGAACCTGGACTTCGACGTGCGGCCGGGCAAGACGCTGGCCATCGTCGGCGAGTCCGGTTCGGGCAAGTCGGTGACGTCCATGGCCATCATGCGGCTGACGGACTACAACAACGGCCGCATCGCCACCGGCCAGATCCTGTTCCGCGACGGCGCCGACCGCGAGGTCGACCTGACCGCCGCGTCCGACGAGCAGATGCGCGCGATCCGCGGCAATGACATCGCCATGATCTTCCAGGAGCCGATGACCTCGCTGAACCCGGTGTTCACCATCGGCGACCAGATCATCGAGGCCATCATGCTGCACCAGCAGTTGTCGCGCTCGGCCGCCCGCAAGGCGGCGCGCGCGCTGCTGGAGAAGGTGCGCCTGCCGGACGCCGAACAGTTGCTGGACCGCTATCCGCACCAATTGTCGGGCGGCATGCGCCAACGCGTGATGATCGCGATGGCGCTGTCGTGCCAGCCGCGCCTGTTGATCGCCGACGAACCGACCACCGCGCTGGACGTGACCATCCAGGCGCAGATCCTGAACACCATCCGCGAACTGCAGCGCGACCTGGGCACGGCCGTGATCTTCATCACCCACGACATGGGCGTGGTGGCCGAGATGGCCGACGACGTGGTGGTGATGCTGCGCGGCAGGAAGGTCGAGCAGGGCCCGGTGGAAGATATCTTCCGCGCGCCCAGGCATCCTTATACCCGCGCCCTGCTGGCCGCCGTGCCGCGCCTGGGCAGCCTGACCGGCCGCGACCTGCCGCTGCGCACGCCGCAGACGGTGCTGGAAGGCGACACGCTGCGCGAAGTCGGCGAGACCCGCGAGCAGGACACGGCGCGCTACGACGAGCCGGTGCTGCGCGTCGAGAAGCTGACCACGCGCTTTGACGTCGGCCACAACCTGTTCGGCCGCGTCACCCACCGCGTGCACGCGGTCGAGGAAGTGAGCTTCGACGTCTACCCCGGCGAGACGCTGGCGCTGGTGGGCGAATCGGGCAGCGGCAAATCGACCATCGGCAAGACCCTGCAGCAACTGGTGGCGCCGACCTCGGGCGCGGTGCGCTACAACGGCCAGGACATCTTCTCGATGGACGCCGCCGGCCGCCAGCGCCTGCGCCAGGAAATCCAGTACATCTTCCAGGACCCGTACGCCTCGCTGGACCCGCGCAAGACCGTGGCCTTCAGCATCGCCGAGCCGATCCGCACCCACCGGCTGCTGAGCGACGAGGCCGCCATCGCGCGCCGCGTCGGCGAACTGCTGGAACAGGTGGGCCTCAAGCCCGAGCACGCGCGCCGCTATCCGCACGAGTTCTCCGGCGGCCAGCGCCAGCGCGTCTGCATCGCGCGCGCCCTGGCCAGCGACCCCAAGCTGATCATCGCCGACGAATCGGTGTCGGCGCTGGACGTGTCGATCCAGGCGCAGATCCTGAACCTGCTGATGGATCTGCAGAAAGACCGCGGCCTGTCGTACCTGTTCATCACCCACGACATGGCGGTGGTGGAGAAGGTCAGCCACCGCGTGGCGGTGCTGTACCTGGGCCAGATCGTCGAGCTGGGCACGCGCCGCCAGATCTTCGAATCGCCGCAACACGCCTACACCCGCAAGCTGCTGGCCGCCGTGCCGGTGGCCGAGCCCGGCCGCCACATCGACACCTCGCTGATCGAGGGCGAGATCCCCAGCCCGGTGCGGCGCGTGGGCGACGAGCCGGCCATCATTCCCCTGGTTGAATTCGCGCCCGGCCACCGCGTGGCCCGCGCCGCCTGAACCTTTCCGTTTTCTACACGTCGGCCCGGCCGATTTCCCGTCCCTGGAGTTGAACATGCTCTCCCTACGCAAAACCTTCACCGCCACCGCCCTGGCCCTGGCGCTGGGCGGCGCGCTGCCCGCGGTCCTGTCGACCGCCCAGGCGGCCGGCACGCTCAACGTCGCCATCAACCAGGACCCGGGCAGTTGGGATCCGATCGACACCTTCGTGACCTTCTGGGGTTCGGTCGGCAGCAACCTGTACGACGGCCTGACCATGCGCGGCGCCGACCTGAAGCTGCAGCCGGGCCTGGCCACCAAGTGGGAATACCTGGACGACAACAAGCGCCTGCGCTTCACGCTGCGCCAGGGCGTCAAGTTCCACAACGGCGAGCCGTTCAACGCCGAGGCCGTCAAGTTCACCTTCGAGCGCCTGCTGGGCGCGGAAGGCGCCAAGGGCCCGCAGAAGTCGAACTACGACTCGATCGGCGAGGTCAAGGTGGTGGACGAGTACACCGTAGACTTCATCCTCAAGCAGCCCGACCCCGTGCTGCTGACCAAGCTGGCCGGCTACGGCGCCATGATCGTGCCGCCCAAGTACATCCAGGAAAAGGGCGAAGAGAACTTCAACACCCACCCGGTCGGCACCGGCCCGTTCAAGTTCGAGAGCTACCAGCCCAAGGTCAACGTGACCCTGGCGCGCAATGACGACTACTGGGGCGGCAAGCCCAAGCTGGACAAGGTGGTTTACCGCTTCATCAGCGAACCCGGCACCCAGGTCGCCGAACTGCAGGCCGGGCGCGTGGACATCGCCACGCTGATCCCGCTGGGCCTGATCGAGACAGTCAAGAAGTCCGGCAACGCCGACGTCATCTCGACCGGCGGCCCGGTGGCCTTCGCGCTGCGCTACAACACCAAGCACGGCATCACCCAGAACCGCGACGTGCGCCGCGCGCTGATCCTGGCGGTGGACCGCGACACCATCGTCAAGCAGCTTCTGCTGGGCCAGGCCAAGACCATCGCCAGCTTCCAGGGTCCGCAGTCGTTCGGCTACAACCCCGAGCAAAAGCCCCTGCCCTTCAACCCCGCCGAAGCCAAGAAGCTGCTGGCCGGCGCCGGCATCAAGCCGGGCGCGACGGTGCAGATCGACGTGCGCGGCAGCGATTCGAACTTCCGCGAAGTGGCCCAGGCGGTGTCGGGCTACCTGCAGGCGGTGGGCGTGCGCGCCACCATCAAGCCGTACGAAACCGGCGTGCTGCTCAACGACATCATCCCCGGCGGCAAGACCGGCGAGATGTGGCAGAACCAATGGGGCGGCTGGACCTACGACTACGACAACACGGCCTACCTGATGTACCACTCGGGCCAGAAGTGGAACCCGTACGACAACGACCCCAAGCTGAACGCCATGCTGGAAGCGCAGCGCACCGTCTATGACGTCAAGAAGCGCGAAGCCATGCTGCAGGAAATCGCCGCCTACGTGGCCGACCAGGCGCTGGAAATGCCGCTGTACAGCCTGAACACCATCGTCGGCGTGAACAAGCGCGTGAAGAACCTGGAGGTGCCGGGCGACATCCGCTTCCGGTTCATCGGCACGACCGTGGAGTAGAGCCCCCCCGAGGCGCTGCGCGCCTTCCCCCAGGGGCATGCCAGGGGACCGGCAAAGCCGGCTCCCCGGCATCCCGCTAGGGGGGGCGATGCCTGATTGGGCGTCGCGATGTCTGTGAAGTATTTGACGCATTAACCCTACTGATTCGCCGGGGCGAAAGCCCTGGCGGAGCCTCATGACCGGATTTCTGATTAAACGCGTGTTGCAGGCGGTCTTCGTGATCGTGGCCGTGACGCTGCTCGTTTCGTATGCCGTGCGCCTGACCGGCGACCCCGCGCTGATGCTCAGCCAGGGCTCGGGCAGCGTCACCGAGCAGGACCTGGCCAACATCCGCCAGGCGCTGGGCCTGAACCGGCCGTTCCACGAGCAATACCTGAGCTACATGCAGGGCCTGCTGCACGGCGACTTCGGCCGCAGCTTCATGGGCGGCACCTCGGTCGCCAAGCTGATCGGCGATGCGTTGCCGGCCACGCTGATGCTGGCGTTCACCTCGCTGATCGCCTCGATCCTGATTTCGCTGCCACTGGGCATCCAGGCCGCCATCAAGCGCGGCAAGCCCACCGACCAGGCCATCCGCATCCTGTCGCTGGTGGGGCTGTCGTTCCCCAACTTCTGGCTGGCGCTGATGCTGGTGCTGCTGCTGTCGATCACCTTCCCGCTGCTGCCGCCGTCGGGCTGGAGCGGTGCGGCCAGCCTGGTGCTGCCGTCGCTGACCATGGCCATCATCCTGTCGGCCACCAACATCCGCCTGGTGCGCACCACCATGCTGGAGACGCTGTCGGCGCAGTACATCATGGTGGCCCGCAGCAAGGGCCTGAAGGAACGCATCGTGCTGTACAAGCACGCGCTGCGCAATTGCGCCATTCCGCTCATCACCTACCTGGGCCTGCAATTCGGCGGCCTGATCGGCGGCATCGTCGTCATCGAGATGGTGTTCAACTGGCCCGGCCTGGGCACGCTGGCGTTCGACGCCATCTCCGGCCGCGACTACCCGGTGCTGCAAGGCACGGTCACCGTGCTGGCCGCCGTCATCGTCCTGGTCAACCTGATCGTCGACATCGCCTACGGCATCGTCGATCCCCGTATCCGCACGCGGTGAGCCCCATGCAGACCACTACTTCCCCCGCCGCCCCCAAGGCAATCAAGCCGCGCAGCCGCTACCGCTCGCTGGAATTCGTGCTGGGCGCCGCCCTGACCGGCGTCATGATCGTGCTGGTGCTGGCCTCGGGCTGGCTGTTTCCCGATGGCGGCGAGTCCATGGACCTGACCGCCCGCCTGATGGCGCCCTTCACCAGCGCCGCCCACCCATTCGGCACCGACCCGCTGGGCCGCGACGTGCTGGCGCGCGTCATCGTCGGCGGCAAGATCTCGCTGATGGTGGGCTTCGCGTCGGTGCTGGGCGGCGCCCTGCTCGGCATCGTCATGGGCCTGATCGCCGGCTACTACCGCGGCTTCTGGGACATGATCGTGATGCGCTTTGCCGACGTGCAGCTGGCGCTGCCGTTCATCCTGGTGGCCATCACCTTCATCGCCATCCTGGGCGGCGGCCTGTTCAACGTGATCTTCTTCATGATCGTCTCGCAGTGGGTGCAGTATGCGCGCCTGGTGCGGGCCCAGGTGCTGGCGCTGCGCGAACGCGAGTTCGTGCTGGCGGCGCGCGCCTTCGGCGTGCGCGACCTGGCCATGATCCGCCATCACATCGTGCCCAACCTGCTGGGCCCGCTGGTGATCCTGATGACGCTGAACGTCGCCAACAACATCCTGCTGGAAAGCAGCCTGACCTTCCTGGGCCTGGGCGTCGACCCCATGATCCCGAGCTGGGGCGGTATGCTGGCCGATGGCCGCACCTACATGCAGACGGCGTGGTGGGTGAGCGTGTTCCCCGGCCTGGCGATCATGCTGACAGTGCTGGGGTTGAACCTGCTGGGCGACTGGCTGCGCGATCGCCTGGACCCCACCGGCAAGGTGTAAATGTGTGCCCCCGTCCCGGCGCGATCCGGCGGCGGGGACGGCCTGCAAGGCACTAGAGGATTACCGACGATGGCATTGCTGGAAAAGACATTCGACCGCACCCTGGACGCCTGGATCCATGCCTACAAGGCGCCGGCCTGGCGCGGCGCGACCGTCGAAGGCTGGCTGTTCGAGGGCGTCGACGCGCGCCGCGAGGCCGAGACGCGGCTGGCGCAGGCCGGCGTGACGGCGCGCTTTCGCAGCGCCTACAAACCGCTGCTGCACTACTTCCTGGAAGAAGTCGAACGCGATGGCCTGGCTGCGGTCGAGCTGCGCTACCCGCTGCACGAGCATGCCCTGGCCAAGCGCTTCACGCTGGAAGCCTATCCGCTGGTGGCGCTGTTGCAGGGCGTGCGCGTGACCATGAAACCAGGCGCGTCCGACCTGCACTATGACGTCACCCTGACCTACGCCGACGGCCGCCGCCGCCAGGACCGCGTGTTCGCGCCCAACCAATTGGGCCAGGGGCAGGACGGCACGCCCGAGCTGTCGCCCACCGGCTGGCTGCGCGTGCGCGACGCCAACGGCGCCATCCAGACCGACGCGGCCCAGGCCACCGAGTACCAGCAGGCCTTCCGCAGCATCGTCGACACGGTGCGCAACCATGCCTGGGGCGCGCACGAACCGTACTTCGACCGCCTGGAAATCCGCGTCGACCTGCCCGGCATGGACTTCGCGCTGCCGGTGGACGAAGAAATCGTCAGCACCTTCGAGGCCCTGCACGAAGACCTGTACTTCACGCTGCTGGAACACTTCCAGCATCACTCCGGCCGCCCCTCCGGCGACCGCGGCCTGCAGCCCGGCCAGATCATCCCCGACATCCGCCGCCACGACGGCGCGGCGCGCGTGCTGGTAACGCTGGAACCCTTCGCGCCGGTGGCGCCGTTGGCGCCCGTGGCGCTGGACGCGCCGTTGGCCGAGTTGCGCCAGCCGCTGGCGGCCGGGCAGATCGCCGGCTGCATGGCCGCGCTGGGCGGCGACAGCTTCCAGGCGATATCGCGCCAGGGCCGCCCGGTGCTGGGCACCTACCTGCGCGGCCCCGGCCCGGCAGTGTTCATCTCGGGCGCGCAGCACGCCAACGAAACCTCGGGCGTGGTCGGCGCGCTGCGCGCCGCGCAGGCGCTCAAGGCGCGCGGCGACGCCCACTTCGCGCTGATCGCCGCCGAAAATCCGGACGGCTACGCGCTCTTTAACCGCCTGCGCGAACAGCATCCGCGCCACATGCTGCACGCCTCGCGCTACAGCGCGCTGGGCGACGACATCGCCTACCGCGAACACGCGCCGTTCTTCGAGCGCGAAGGCCGCCACCAGGCGCACGCCATCAGCGGCGCGCAACTGCACATCAACCTGCACGGCTACCCGGCCCACGAGTGGACCCGTCCCCTGTCGGGCTACCTGCCGCGCAACTTCGAGCTGTGGACCATCCCCAAGGGCTTCTTCCTGGTGCTGCGCCACCACCCCGGCTGGCGCGAGCGCGCCCGCCGCCTGATCGAGGGCGTGACGGCGCGGCTGGCCCGCAACGTGCCCGGCCTGGTCGAATTCAATGCGCGCCAGCTTGAACTATTCCACGCGCACGCGCTCGAAACCGGATTCGATGTGCTGAACGGCATCCCCGTGCAGGTCACGGAGACCGACCGGGAAGCGCTGCCGATGGCGCTGATCTCCGAGTTTCCGGATGAAACCGTGTACGGGGACCGCTTCGTTTTCGCGCATACTGTGCAAATGGAAACCGTCCTGGCGGCGACCGACATCCACCGCTCCGGACATTAGTTAGCGCCTGACATGAACATCCGAGAACGCAACCACGGCGACGATCTCGCCCTGGTGGATATCTGGCTCCGTTCGGTGCGCGCCACCCATACGTTCCTGTCCGAAAAGGAAATCCAGGCCATGTACCCGCAGGTGCTCAACACCCACCTGCCATCGGTGCGCGTGTGGGTCTGCGAGGACGATGCCGGCGAGGTCGCCGGCTTCATGGGCCTGAACGGCAACAAGGTCGAGATGCTGTTCGTCGACGCCAACAAGCGCGGCAAGGGCGCCGGGCGGCGCCTGCTGAATTTCGCGCTGTCGCTGCACGGCAGCCTGCGGGTCGACGTAAACGAACAGAATCCGCAGGCGCATGGGTTCTACAAGCACTATGGCTTTGAAGACGTGGGCCGTTCGGAAACCGATGCCGCGGGGCGGCCGCGGCCGATCATCCATATGAAGCTGGCGGGCTGAGGCCGTCAGCGGTTCTCCCGGGTGTGCCACAGTCGCAATACGTAGATGATCGAATCCCGGATCTCGTAACGTATTTCGTACTCCCCGACCAATATCCTGCGTACCTCGCGCGGTTCGAACTGAAATAGCTGCTCGCCAATGCGGGAGTTGGTCGGCAAAACACTTGAAGCCTTGACCAGCGCTTGCACAGCCCGTACGGCCGCGGGCCTATTCACCGCCGCCAGGAATTCATGCAAGCGCGCCAGATCGGAAAGCGCCTTGCTGGTCCACTTCATTTCCATCATCGCGGCAGCGGCAATGGCTGGTCAGAGCCCAGGCTCTCCGCCCAGGCTTGCACGGCTTGGTCATCCACAACCCGACCAGCATCCACGTCAGCAAGCGCTTGCTGGGTGAGCTTGTCACGTTCCTCCTCTTGGGCAATCCAAGCGGACAGTGCCTGCTTCACGATCCAGCCGCGAGATCGGTCCAGGCGCGCAGCCATCTGATCGACCTTCTCGGCCAACGGAAGCGGCACATGTGCGGTCAGCACCTTGGTTGCGGGACTCATCTTGTATCTCCAGAGGGGTACTGTCAGCATGGGCAGCCTATTTTAATCGAAGTGATTAACTCTTAATCAAAAAAGATCATCAGATGCGGTTTGGCAGGTCAGAAGCCTGACGTCCCCGCTCATGCACGCCCCCGCGTATCCCTCCCCCTCCTTCGCTGGCAACCCTCTACCACGATCATCCCTTGCCCTATTCCAGACCACCCGTCCGAGTCCCATCAAGGACAACGGCAGCAACAGATATGCGCCCGACGGAGAACAGCGCAATCGTGGCCTTGAATGGAACATCGCCGGCGCGGTGACACCGGGATTGCGCTTGCTGGGCGGAGCGACTTATCTCAAGGCGATCAACACACGGACCCGCGCCGGGCTGCTGGACGGAAGGACGGCCATGGGCGTTCCCACCTGGTTGGTCAACCTGGGCGCCGAATGGGATACCCCATGGTTGCCCGGCCTCACGCTGCAGGCCGCGGCCATCCACACAGGCCGGCAATATGCCGACAACGCCAATACGCAGAAATTGCCGGCCTGGACTCGGGGCGATCTGGGCGCCCGGTACGTCACCCGGCTGGCGGCGCACCCTGTCGCTTTCCGTGCGGGCGTGGAGAATGCCTTCAATCAGCGCTATTGGTCAGGCACGTGGAACGGCTTCTCCTCCGTCGGCGCGCCACGCACGGTCAAGCTGGCGGTCAGCGTGGATTTCTGACTTGCGGCCCGTCGCATGACTTGCGACTGCGCACTCAGGCGGTCCTTGCCCCCTACCCCGCCTCGCCGTGCCGAGCCCGCCACGCCTTGAGCGCGGCGCGGTATTCGTCCATGGCTTCGTTGTAGGTATCGTAGACGCAGGGGATACAGCCGCTATTGCAGCATTCCTCGGGCGCGGGGGCCTCGGGCGGTACTGGCGGCGGATCGTCGTCGACGGGTGCAGTGGTGTTCGGGGTATCGGGGGTATTCGCGGGACTCATGAGCGCATGTTAGCGCCGATCGGCGCCGCTTCGTCCGCCAACGCACGCCATTGCTGGCGCCGGATCTCGTAGCGCAGCTTGCGCGCCTCGCCTTCGCCGGTGGTCTCGATCCAATGCATCCCGCATTTCTCCATGACGCGCAGCGACGCGGCGTTGGCCTGTATCGCCACGGCGCTCAGCGCGTCCACCGGCAGGCGTTCGAATCCCAGCGCCAGCAGGGCGCGGGTGATTTCCGAGGCGTAGCCCCGGCCCCAGCAAGAAGGCGCGAAGGCATATGCGATCTCGACCCGCTCGATCTTGCCCGACAGCGCCAGCTTGAGGCCGGCGCGGCCGGCCAGCACGCCGCTGTCGCGCTCGCGCAGCACATACATGCCGTAGCCATGTTCGGCCCAATGCAGCATGTTGTGCTCGACGTAGCGCCGGCTGGCCGTGGCGTCGCGGGTGCCGCCCATGGTTGCCATCAGGGCGGCGTCGTCGTGCATCGCGGTGATGAAGGGCAGATGGGTCGACGACATGCGCTCGGCGCGCAGGCGCCGGGTGACGAAGGATTCGGGTAGCAAGGCGGACGGCATGATCTCGAAGCATGGACACAAACGGTGTCCTTGCATCATATCCATGCCCGCCCCCGCATGCCATCGCGCTTTCGCACCGTGGACACACCGCAGGCGTCGCGGTACGCGGCGCAAAGCGCGGCCATCGCGGCGGGTGCCGGTCGCGTCGGCGCGGCGGCCTGGCCTTCCCCGCTAGCCGCGCTTCAGGCCCAGGAAGCTCCAACGCACGTCGGCGCGGTCCAGCATGTCTTCGCGCCTGGCGAGGTGATGCGCCGACAGGCCATGCCCGGCCGCCAGCGCGATGGTCTCCTCGGCCGACACGTCGAACATGCGCCGGCCGGGCGGCACCGGGCCGTGCCGCAGCGACATCAGGATCTGGCCGCCGGGCGCCAGCAGGGCCGCCAGCGCCGCCATGCCGCGAGCGCGCTCGTCCGCGTCCAGGTGCATCCAGACGGCGGTCAGCATGATCACGTCGAACTCGCGCCCTTGCAGGCCTGCAAGTTCGGGCAAGGCGTCATCGACCCATTCCAGGTTGGGCAGCGCGTGGCGGCGCTGGCCCTCGCGCCGCAGTTCGGGCGTGGGCTCGGCCGCCACCACCTGGTGGCCCATGCGCGCCAGCGCGGCGGCATCGCGGCCCGAGCCGGCGCCGATGTCGGCGATGCGCGACGGCGTCGCCGGGATCAGGTGCGCCACGTCGCGATGCACATCCGCGAAAGCGATGCTCTCGTACTGCTCGGCCAGGGCCGCGGCGTTTTCGCCGTAACCCTGGGTGCCCGAGACCACGGCCCCGCCGCCGTCGACAGCTTGCGCGGGATCGGCGGCGCTCATTTGGCCTTGAGCGCGTCGTAGATGCGCTTGCCGACGCGGCCGTCCTGCGGCGGGTTGCGCTTTTCCTGCTCGGCGCGCACCGCGTCGCGGGTCTTGGCCCCGGGAATGCCATCGGCGGTGCCGACGTCATAGCCGCGGGCGTTGAGCATCTCCTGCACTTCCTTGATCTGCGCGCGCGACAGGCCGGGGTCGTCCGTCGGCCAAGCCGTGGCCAGGGCCGGGCCGCCCTGCAGGCGGTTCAGCAGCAACGCCACCGCCAGCCCATAGCGGCGCGACTGGTTGTAGTGCAGGATCGCGTCGAAATTGACGGTGGCCAGGAACACCGGGCCCTTGGCGCCTGTGGGCGCGAACAGGTAGGCCTGCTGGTCATTGCCGCCGGCCAGCTTGAGCGCGGAGCCGTCGCCCTGCTTGAGCCCCGCCTGGGCCCACTGCGCGATGCTGCGGCGGTCCTGCGAGCCGACGTATTCGGCGTCGGGCGCGGGCGGAATGGCGGCGGCAACGTCGGCCGGCACGCGCACCTCCACCACCGCCGGCAGGCCGTGGGTCCATTTGGCGCGGCGCTTGCGCAGGTGGTTGGCGGTCGAGGCCAGGGCGTCGGGCAGCGAGTTGTACAGATCGATTTTGCCGTCGCCGTCGCCGTCGGCCGCCAGCTCGTAGAACGAGGTGGGGATGAACTGCGTCATGCCGAAGGCGCCGCTCCAGGAGCCGACGAAGTTGTCGGCCGGCACCACGCCGTCGCGCAGCAGGCGCACCGAGGCGTAGGCGTTCTTTTCCCAGAGCGTCTTGTTCTCGGTGCAGGCGCGCGTCAGCCAGGCATTGAGCACGTCGGTCTTGCCGACCTGGCGGCCATAGTTGGTCTCGATGCCGAAGATGGCGACCAGCGTGGCCGGGTCCACCTGGTACTGCTGGCCAATGGCATTCAGTTGCGCGCCGTACTTGGCCATGACGGCGCGGCCATCGGCGACGCGCTCATCGTCGACGGTCTTGGCGATGTAGTCCCACCAGGTCTCGCGGCCCTCGGGCTGGCCCTGGGCCGACGCGACGGTGGTGGGCAACAGCTTGGCCTTGGCCGTGTACTTGTCCCAGTCGGCCAGGCTCAGGCCGTTGGCGGTGGCGCCCTTGCGCAGCTTGGCGATGCACGCCTTGGTGTCGAGTTCGGTCGGGATGATGACCGTGGGCGCGGCGGGAGCGGCGGTTGCGGCGGGAACGTGGGCCGGCGCCGCCGCGGGCGCGGCGTCGGGCACGCGCACGTTCGTCGGCGGGGAGGTCCGCGAATCGTCAGGCGTCGCCGCCGGAGCGGCCGCAGGGCTGGCGGCCGCCGCGGCCGGCTCGTCGAAGCTGCGCTTGGGCGTCAGCACCGGCCCGGGCGAAGAAGGTTGGGCCCCGGTACTGCGCGTACCGGTGGCGGAAGCAGGCGACTGGGCCTGGGCGGCGCCCAAGGCGGCAACGCTCAAGGTCGCGGCCAGGACGGCGCGCGCCAGGGGATCGATTCGGGCGCGAAGTGCATTCTGTCGCATGGCAATCCTGAAAAATCGAAGTCAGCCAGGATCGTACCGCGAGCGGGCGGCGAAATCGAACCGGAAAGCCCGCGAGGATGCGGGCGGTTACCCGATGGCTACCGGCCCGCGGCCGACCGCCCGAACCAATACTGCGAGCGCACCTCATCCGACGAATACCAGGGCAGCAGGCCGATGCTGTGCGACTCGCGCTGCACGCTCACCAGCAATCCACCGGCCTGCGGCCGCAGCAGCGCCACGGTGCGAAACACGCCCATGGATTCGTACTGGTGCCAGTCGCGCCGGGCGCTGATCCAGAAACGGCCCTGGGTGCAACCGCCTGCATGCCGGGCGCCAGGCCCGGCCGCGCGCGGGCCGTCCACCGGTGGGTCCATGCCGTCGCGCCTGGGCAGCAGGCCGCTGAAGCGGCCGCCCTGGCCGTCGTCGGCCAGCACCCGCCAGCCCTCGGCCACCGGCTTGAAGGTGACGCTGGCGGCCGGCGTCGGGCGCCAGGCGTGTTCCGCGGTGTCCGGCAGGCCCGGCAGTTCCAGGGTATAGGCCAGGAAACGGCGCAGGTCGGCCACGCCAGCGGCGGCCTCGCCCGAGCGCAATTCGCCGGCCACGCGGTAGGTGCCGGACAGGTCCGGGCACTGCGCCGGGTCGGACGGCAGCACCAGCGCCGTGCCGTCCTTGAATGGCGGCCACGCCACCCGCACCTCGTCCACGGTCGAGACGCCGCAGCCGGCCAGCGCCGCCAGCAGCGGCCCCGCCATCGCCCACCGTCGCGCGGCCGCCGGCCGCCCGTCCTGCTGTGTTGTCATCATGCGCATGGCACGCCAGCCCTCCCTGGCGACGAACTATACCGAAACGCCAGGGGCGCGTTGCCAAGGACCGGGCGCGGGTCAATAATCGGCGCATCGCCGCGCTGACCGACTGGGTCGGCCTATCCGTGGATCACCGCCCGGCCCGGCAGCCGCCAGGCCCGCGCATTCGCCGACACCGTGGCGCAGGCCATCAATACCTCGACTTAGGAGCACCCATGTACGACTGGCTCAATGCACTGCCCAAGGCGGAACTGCACCTGCACCTGGAGGGCACGCTCGAACCCGAGCTGCTGTTCCGGCTGGCCCGCCGCAACGGCGTGGCGCTGCCGTGGCCCGACATGGATGCCCTGCGCGCGGCCTACGACTACGGCAATCTGCAGGAATTCCTCGACCTGTATTACCGTGGCGCCGACGTGCTGCGCACCGAGCAGGACTTCTACGACCTGACCTGGGACTACCTGGTCAAGTGCCACGAGCAGAACGTGGTGCACACCGAGCCCTTTTTCGATCCGCAGACCCACACCGACCGCGGCGTGCCGTTCAAGGTGGTGCTGGACGGCATCAGCCAGGCGCTGGAAGACGGCCGCAGGAAGCTCGGCATCAGCAGCGGCCTGATCCTCAGCTTCCTGCGCCACCTGCCCGAGGAAGCGGCCATGCGCACGCTGGAAGAAGCGCTGCCCTATCGCGACGCGTTCATCGCCGTCGGCCTGGACAGCAGCGAAAAAGGCTTTCCGCCGCGCCTGTTCCAGCGCGTCTTCGACCGTGCCCGCGCCGAAGGCCTGCCGGCCGTGGCACACGCCGGCGAGGAAGGCCCGCCCGAATACATCTGGGAAGCGCTGGACCTGCTGAAAGTGCTGCGCATCGACCACGGCGTGCGCGCCGCCGAGGACCCGCGCCTAATGGCGCGCCTGATCGACGAGCAGATCCCGTTGACCGTGTGTCCGCTGTCGAACACCCGCCTGCGCGTGTTCGAACACATGTCGCAGCACAACATCCTGTCGCTGCTGGACGCCGGCGTGAAGGTCACGGTCAATTCCGACGACCCGGCCTACTTCGGCGGCTACGTCACCGAGAACTTCCATGCGCTGTACGAGCACCTGGGCATGAGCCGGGCCCAGGCACAGGCGCTGGCCGACAACAGCATGGATGCGCGCATCCTGAAATAGGCCCGTCCCGCATGGCCGCTGCCCGCCAGCGCGGCGATGCTTTCATTTTCAACGGTCAGCACAGTGTAGAGAACGCGCCTGACGCGCCATTTGGGAATGCGTCTCTTTATTTACTAGAATGGGCTTTCCCTCCCTTTCCCGCCCCTTCCGCATGCTTGCATCCCGCCGCCGCGCCCTGGTTTTCGCCGTCAACCTGGGCAGCTTCATCACCATCCTGGACATCAGCATCGTCAACGTCGCCCTGCCCACCATGCAGGCCGCGCTGCGCATCGACATGGCCGGCCTGCAATGGGTGGTGGACGCCTACGCGCTGTTCCTGTCGGCCTTCATGCTGTCGGCCGGCCCGCTGGGCGATCGCTATGGCCGCAAGCGCTCGTGGCTTGCCGGCGTGGCGCTGTTCACGCTGGGCTCGGCCTTCTGCGGCCTGGCCGACAACCTGCCGCTGTTGCTGGCCGGCCGCGCGGTGCAGGGCGTGGCCGGCGCGCTGCTGATACCGGGCGCCATGTCCCTGCTGACGCAGGCCTTTCCCGACCCCGGCGAACGCGCCCGCGCCATTGGCCTGTGGGCTTCCTGCAATGCCATCTCGCTGATCGTCGGCCCGATGCTGGGCGGACTGCTGGTGGCGCATTTCAACTGGCAGAGCATCTTCCTGATCAACCTGCCGGTGGGCGCGCTGGCGATCGCGCTGGGCGCCTGGGGCATCCAGGAAAGCGCGCATCCCGAACATGCCGCCTTCGATCCGGCCGGCCAGGCCCTGAGCGTGGTCTGGCTGGGCGCGCTGACTTATGGCCTGATCACCGCCGGCGAGCATGGCTGGCAGGCACCGGCCACCGTCGCCGCGCTGGCCGTGGCGGCCGCCGGGCTGGTCGCGTTTTTGTGGGTCGAGCGCACCGTGGCGCGCCCCCTGCTGCCGCTGGGGTTGTTCCGCGACGCCGGCTTCGCCAGCACCAACTTCGCGTCGTTCGTGATGGGATTCGGCGCCTACAGCAGCCTGTTCTTCTTTTCGCTCTATCTGCAGCACGTGCGCGGCCTGTCACCGCTGGAAGCGGGCTGGCAGCTCGCACCGCAATTCGTGGCCACCGGAATCGTGTCGACGGTGTTTGGCCGGCTGAACCCGCGCTTCGGCCTGCCGCGGCTGATGATCGCCGGTTACGGCCTGGTCGGCGCGGCCATGCTCGGCATGATGAGTTTCGACGCGCACACGCCCTATGCGCTGTCTGGCTCGCTGATGGTCCTGTTGGGCCTGGGCATGGGATTGGCGGTGCCTGCCACCAGCATGGCGGTGATGGCGACTGTGCCGCGCGAGCGTTCGGGCATGGCCTCGGCCACCATGAACGCGCTGCGCCAAACCGGCATGACCATCGGCATTGCGCTGCTCGGCGCGCTGATGAGCGGCCGCGCGGTCGACCACCTGGCCGCGGCGCTGACGCGGCTGGGCCAGGCGGACGCGCTGGCGGTGGCGCGCGCCGCGGTCACCCGGCATGTGCTGCCGGCGCAACCGGAGGGCGTGATGGCGTTGTTCGCCGATGCACTGGCCGATGGTTTCCATGCCGCCATGGCCGGCGCCGGCGCGGCCTCGCTGCTGGCGGCGCTGCTGCTGTTGTGGGTCACGCGCGGCGCGCGGCCGCTGTTGCGCGCGGCCTGATCGCCCCCGCCCCCCGCGTCACGCTGGCGCCGCGCATTGACGCCTGCCCGAGCCGTCGCTACATTGACCGGCGACCCTGCCGGCGATCCGCCAACGGCCGGCCTCCCACAACCGCGCGGCGCGCCGCGCCCTCTTCCGGAATCTTCCATGAACAGTTCCCGCGTCGGCATCGCCGGCTTCGGCGCCATCGGCCAGGCCGTGGCGCACTCCCTGGATGCCGGCCTGCCCGGCCTGACGCTGGCCGCGGTGGCGGTGCGCGATCCCCAGGCCGCGCCCGCGGTGGCCTGGCGCAACGCCAAACCGGTGTTCACCACCATCGGCGAACTGGCGGAACATTGCGACGTGGTGGTCGAATGCGCGCCCGCCGCCGTGTTCCGCGAGTTGGCCGAACCGGTCCTGCGGGCCGGCAAGAAGCTGGTGGTGCTGAGTTCCGGCGCGCTGCTGCGCCACGATGACCTGATCGAGCTGGCGCGCCGCCACCATGGCCAGATCATGGTGCCGTCGGGCGCCATCCTGGGCCTGGACGCGATCACCGCCGCGGCCGAGGGCGAGATCCACTCGGTCACGATGATCACGCGCAAGCCGGTGCGCGGTCTGCTGGGCGCGCCCTACCTGGTCGACAACAACATCGATATCGACGGCATCACCGAGCCGCGCCTGATTTTCCGCGGTTCGCCGCGCGAGGCGGCGGTGGGCTTCCCGGCCAACCTCAACGTGGCCGTGAGCGTGTCGCTGGCCGGCATCGGCCCGGACCGCACCACCCTGGAGATCTGGGCCGACCCCACGCTGGAACGCAACGTCCACCGGGTCGAAGTGGTGTCCGATTCGGCTTCGTTCTCGATGGAGATCCAGAACATTCCGTCGGCCAATCCCAAGACCGGCCGCATCACCGCCCAAAGCGTGATCGCCGCATTGCGCAAGCTGACCGGCCCGCTGCGCGTGGGCACCTGATGGCGCGGCGGCGCCGCGCGCGCCGCAGGACGACACCGCGCCATGCCGCCACGGCGACCGCCGCCGGGTGGCCGCCGCGGCGGCGTGCCTCGTGGTCACCCGAAGCGCCTTTCGGGGTGGACAAGCCTTAAGCCGCCGCCCGGGTGCGCGCCGCGCCCGCCTGCGCCGCCTGGGTCCAACCGCCCGCCCCATCCAGGTCCAGGCGATGGGTATGGAAGGCGTCGAGCGTGCCACGATGGCCGACACTGACCAGCATGGTGTCCGGCAGTTGCTCGCGCAGCAGGCCATAGAGCAGGTGTTCCAGCCCTTCGTCGGTGGCCGAGGTGGCTTCGTCCAGGAAAACGATGGCGGGCCGGTTGAACAACACGCGGGCAAAGGCCACGCGCTGCTGCTCGCCGATGGACAGGATGCGCGACCAGTCCGCCTCGTGATCCAGCCGCCCGGCCAGGTGCGCCAGGTTCACCGCCCGCAGGGCTGCCGCCAGGCGCGCATCGTCGCCGTCGCGCGCCTGGCCCGGATAGGCCACCGCGTCGCGCAACCGGCCCAGTGGCAGATAGGGTCGCTGCGACAGGAACAGCGCCGCCGCCCCCTGCGGCCGCCGCACGGTGCCGCGCGCGTAGGGCCACAGGCCCGCCAAGGTGCGCAGCAAAGTGGTTTTGCCGCTGCCCGACGGCCCCTTGATCAGCAGGGCCTGCCCCGGCCGCAACGCCAGGTCCAGCCGCCGCAACAGGACTCGGCCGTCCGGATGCGCCACCTCCAGGCCGCGCAGTTCCAGCGCGTCGGCCAGGGGTTGCGCCTCGATCGCCGGCAGCGCGCGCGCCGCCGCGTTGGCATCCAGGAATCCGGCCAGGCGGTTGAGCGTGGCGCGGTATTGCGCGAACGAATCATACGAGGTGCGAAAGAACGACAGCGAGTCCTGCACCTGGCCGAACGCCTGCGAGGTCTGCATCACGTCGCCCAGCTTGATCGCGCCGCTGAAAAAGCGCTGCGCCTGCAAGAGGAACGGAAACACCACCGCCACCTGGCTCACAACCAGGTTGAAACCATCGAACTTCAGGCCCCGGTAGACGCGCGCCCACAGGTTGGCGATGTAGGCCGAGAAGCGCGCCCAGAGCGTGGCGCGCTCGACCGCCTCGCCCTGGTAGAAGGCCACGTTCTCGGCGTTTTCGCGCAGGCGCAGCAAGGCGTAGCGAAAGTTGGCGGTCAGGCGTTCGGACAGGAAGTTCAAGCGGATCAGCGGCCGGCCGATGCGGAAGGCGAACCATGTGGCGACCATCACGTACAGGTACACCATGAACACCATGGCGCGCGGAATCTCGACCCCGGCCACCGTGAGCGCGCCGGACAGGTTCCACAGGATCACGGTGAACGCCACCAGCGATACCATGGCGCTCAGCGCGCCGATCGCCAGGGTGCGCGAGCCGGTCACGAACATGGCGATGTCCTGCTCGATGCGCTGGTCGGGATTGTCGACCGGCTGCTCGACGAAATGACCGCGATAGTAGGCGCGCGCGCCCAGCCAGTCAGAGGTCAGGCGGTCGTTGAGCCAGACGCGCCAATGGATGTCGAAAGCCTGGCCGGCATAGCTGTCGATCAGCGTGCGCACCACATGAACCGTGGCCAGCACCGAGAATATGCCCAGGAAGCGCCAGAAAGCGGCGGCGTCGAGCGCTTGCAGGGCGCTGTAGAAACCGTTGTACCAGAACGAAAACAGCACGGTCATGCGAACCGAGAACATCGCCAGGAACAGCAGCGCCGCCAGCGTCAGCAACGGGCGCCAACTGCGCCGCGGCGTCAGGTAGGGCCAGGCCAGGCGCCAGAACTTGCGTCCCCAGTCGGTCCAGCGCGACAAGGCCAGCGCCACCAGCGCCAGCGCGACGGCGCTGATGCCGAACGCGCGCGCCATCCACCACGCGCTTTGCCACAACTGCTGCTGCCAGTCCAGATTCATGAACAGTCCCCTGATGCCGTCTATTTATTGTTAGAACGGCAGGGGCGTTCCGGTTCCGGCCGGAACGGCGTCTTAAGCGTGGCTTAAGGGTTCGGCGGCGCCCAGGTCGAGATGGGCGAACAGGTCCGCCAGCGTCGGCACCGAGCGGGCCGGCCAGATGGCGCTCAGGTCGAAGCTGGGCAGGCGTTCGCCGTCGCGCACCTCGCAGAAACGCACGCCGCGGAAATCCATCGAGCGGATCCAGCTTGGCAGCAGCGCCACGCCGCAGCCGCCGGCCACGCAGGCCAGCACGGTCAGGGTGCGATTGGCTTCCTGCGCCACCTGGGCGTCGTGGCCGCCCTTGCGCATGGCGTCGAGAATGCCGGCGTAGAAGGCCGGCAACTGCGATTGGGGATACATCACCAGGCCGGCCCGCGCGATCTGCGCCATCGAGACCTGGCCGTCCGGCGCCACCTCGAATTCGTCCGGCACCGCCGCCACCAGGCGGTCGCGCAGCAACTGGCGTTCGCGCATGCGGCCGCCCACCGCCACCGGGGTGTGCATCAGGCCGATGTCGATCTCGCCGCGTTGCAGCGCCTCGGCCTGTTCGGCGTTGCTCATCTCGCGCAGGATCACGCGCACCCCGGGCGCCTGGCGCCGCATCTCGCGCAAGGCGCGCGGCAGGGTGTCGAACAGGGCCGACGACACCAGCCCCACCGTCAACTGGCCGGCGCTGCCGCGGCCGATTTCGCGGGCGCGGCGCGCGGCGGCGTCGATGCGGGCGATGCTGGCGCGCACGTCTTCCAGAATGGCCAGGGCCGCCGGGGTCGGCGTGGAACCCTGGCGCGAGCGCTCGAACAGGCGCACGCCCAGGTCTTTTTCCATGCGGCCCAGGGCCTGGCTCAGGGCCGGCTGGGCGATGCCGAGCCATTCCGAGGCGCGGCTGACGCTGCCATGGTCGACCACCGCGAGGAAATAGCGCAGATGCCGGGTTTCCATATCAATCCAATATGAATAAAGCGTTTTTCCAGAATAGAAAACTATACCCCGGCTGCCTAGAATCCCGCTCACAGAACCTTAATGAGGCGTGCCCGCCCCGGACCACGCACGCAGGATTGCAGGAGACAGCTTTGCCCCCCTCGGTCACCGGCCCCGCCGTCGACACCCACGCGCACGTGTTCCGCCAGGGCCTGGCGCTGGCGGACACGCGCCGCCACACGCCCGACTACGACGCCACGCCGGCCCAATATCTGGGCCTGCTGGACGCGCACGGCCTTTCGCATGGCGTGCTGGTGCAGCCCAGCTTCCTGGGCAACGACAACAGCCACCTGGTCGCGGCGCTGCGCGCCGAGCCGGCGCGGTTGCGCGGGGTGGCGGTGGTCGCCCCCGGCATCGATGACGCCGCCCTGGGCGGACTGGCCGCGGCCGGCGTGGTCGGCATACGCCTGAACCTGATCGGTCTGGCCCTGCCCGACCTGGCCGCGCCGGCGTGGCGCCAGTTGCTCGAACGCGTCAACGCGCTCGGCTGGCACGTCGAGGTGCACGTGCAGGCGGCGCGGCTGGCGGATCTCCTGCCCGCCCTGCTGCAGGCCGGCTGCCGCGTGGTGGTGGACCACTTCGGCCGCCCCGATCCGGCGCTGGGCGTTGCCGACCCGGGCTTCCAGTACCTGCTGCGGCAAGCCGCCGGCGGCCAGGTCTGGATCAAGCTGTCGGCCCCCTACCGCAACTGGAGCGGCCCGGCCTGTGCCGCCTCCGGCCGCGAGGCCGCGCGGCGATTGCTGGATGCCTGCGGCCCCGAGCGCCTCATGTGGGGCAGCGACTGGCCCCATACCGAGCATCGCCACCTGGCGTCCTACCCTGCGGCCACGCGGTGGCTGGACGACTGGATCGACGACCCCGCCCAGCGGCGCGCCGTGCTTGCCGACACGCCGTTGCGACTGTTCCAATTCCAAGGAGACTCCCGATGACCCCTCTGATCAAACGCCTCGCGCGCCGCGCCAGCCTGCTGGCCGCCGCCGGTGTGCTGGCCGGCGCCGCCGGCACGGCCAGCGCCGCCTATCCCGAGCGCCCCATCACGCTGGTCGTGACCTACCCGCCCGGCGGCACGGTCGACGTGGTGGCCCGCCTGATCGGCCCCAAGCTGGCGGCCGAACTGGGCCAGCCGGTGGTGATCGAGAACCGCGGCGGCGCCGGCGGCATGATCGGCGGCGCGGCGGTCGCCAAGGCCCAGCCCGACGGCTACACGCTGATGCTGGACGCCTCCAACCACGCGCAGAACGCGGCGCTGCACACCAGGATGCAGTTCGACACGCTGACCGCCTTCGCGCCAGTGTCGTTGTTGCTGCGCGTGCCCAACGTGCTGGTGGTAACGCCGTCGTATGAAGTGAAGACGGTGGCCGACCTGATCCGCCTGGGCCAGCCCGGCGCCAAGGAGCCGGTCTACTTCGCCTCGGCAGGCCCTGGTTCGGCCCAGCACCTGGCTGGCGAACTGTTCAACCTGCTGGCCAAGACCCAGTTGCAGCACGTCGCCTACAAAGGCGGCGGTCCGGCCATGATCGACGTCATGTCGGGCCAGGTGCCGGTGATGTTCGCCAGCATGGGCTCGGCCTGGCAGCACGTGAAGAACGGCAAGCTGCGCGCGGTGGCCGTGGGCGGCTCGGAACGTTCCAAGGCGGCGCCGGACCTGCCCACCATCGCCGAGTCGGGCGTGCCCGGCTACGAAACCTACGAGTGGAACGCGGTGTTCGCGCCCGCCGGCACCCCGCCGGAAATCATCAATCAGGTTTCGCAGGCGCTGGCCAAGGTGCTGAAGGACCCGCAGATCGCCGAACAGCTCGCCGGCATCGGCGCCGAACCCATCGGCTCGACCCCGGCCGAACTGGACACCTTCCGCCGCGCCGAGATCGCGAAGTGGCAGCGCGTGGTCAAGGAAGCCGGCTTGAAAATGGATTGAGTACGGGCGGGCGCTTGCCCGCCAACCGGATTGCCGGTCCTGGGCGCCCCACGGGGCGCCTTTTTTTGAGCAACCGGAGTCGTTTCACAATCGTGTCGTGCAGCTCACGTCGCCGCCGCGGCCGGCGAATGGCGCTGCTCCAGCAGCACGCGAATGACCTGCAACTGCGCGTCGAATGCCTGCAAGCGCGCATCCTGATGCGCGCTGACCGCCTGGTTCCAGGTTTGCAACGATTCCAGCAACAAGGGAGCCTGGGCCAGGCGCTCCACGCATTGTTCCAGCACCAGGCCATGCGCCTTCTGCGTATCGGCGGCGCTGGTCAGTACCTCGGTCGTGCGCCGCAGGTCAACCGATCCCTGGGCCGAGGCGTCCGTCAATGCCCGTGTCGCGGTGATGATCGCATCGATGCGCTCGAACAACGCCGCCAGATTGTTTTCGAGCGAGGCGGTCCGCGCCTTGGTGTCGTTCACTTGCGCAAGGGCGGCCTCCTGCCAATCGCCCACCTGACTGAGCTGACGCTGCAAAGCCTCTTGAGAGCGCAGCGATTCGCCTTGGCGCTCTCCCAACCGCTCGATCAGTTCTCCCAGGTGGTGCACTTGGCGCGACAGCATCTCCTCGGTCACCACATCGGCCTGCGCCAGGCTGAAATGACGGTTGCGCTCATCGAACAATTTCAGCATGAACTTGCGCACTGCCCGCAGATAGCTCTCGACCTGTCCGCGCAACAGCACCATCATCAGACCCAGCAGAATCGACCCGATCAAGCCGAACAGCGATGCCGCGAAAGCGGTGCCCATGGCGACCAGCGGACTCTGCAACTGCGCCACCATGCGGCCGAAGACCTGTTCGATCTGGGTCTCACCCAATCCGCTGGTGTCGAGCTGCGCCAACATCGTGCCGATGTCGCCAAGGGTGTAGATCAGGCCGATGAACGTCCCCACCAGCCCCAGCGCCACCATCAGTCCGACCAGGAAATCGGGCAGAGCCTGCGCCTGATAAACCCTGATGCGAAAGTCATGGATGTCTTTTTCGATGGCATCCTGTTTCAACGCCAGCGTGTCCTGGCGCAGGACTATCTTCCCGAGGGTGGTGTTCTGCACAAACGGCATGCTGTGCCAGTCGACATCGCGATCCTCGACCGCGGCGCTGAATCGCGCCAGGGCCTTCCAGCGGTTATTGATGCGCAGGCTCAGGTAGGAAATGATCACCGCGCCGACGACGATACCCGCCATGATTACAAAAGTGATGGCATGGCCCGACCCGAGCGCCAACTTCATGAACTCGGGCCAGATGATGACCGCGAGCAGCGGCACCAGCAACGGAGCGATGACCTTGGCTACATGCCAGCGGAATGACAGGAATTTCATGATGGGTTCCTCAGCGTTCAACGGAAACGGACACGGACATGTCCTTTTGCCCAACTGGTGCCTGGGTCATCTGCATCCGAATCCGCGCGGAGGAGATATTTCGTTTCATCAAATAATCCTTGATAGAAATTAGGTAGAACAATGCCGTGCGCCTGTTTTCGGTCAACGCGTAGTTCGGCACGTAAATCATCACATTGATGTTGTCGCGGCTGTCGGGCTGGTTCTCGAGCTGCTTGAGCGCGCGCTGCAATTCGTCTTCGATGCTCTGGACGAATTGGCGGTCTCCTTCGGGCAGCGTCGGCCCGAATTTATCCGTCGGTTTCGGCTCGCCCGACGGCGCTGGCTTGGTGGCCTTGGCCTCATGGCGGGCCGGGGTCTCCGGCTGCAACAACGCGGCGTTCTTCTTGCGCAGATTGGCGTTTTCTTCCCGCAGCACCTCGTTTTCGCGACGCAGCGCCGCCCGCTCCGCCTCGGCGGCCGTATTGCCGTCGACCGGCAGCGTTCGAGCCTCGCTTGCCGGGCTCCCGGCCCGCAGTGTGCCGTCAGGCGTGACCGCCGCGGCAGGGTCCTGCTCCTGTGGCGCGGCGGAATCACGAGGCACCGGCACCACAGCGGCGGGGTCCACCGGAACGGGCCGTGGCGCCTCGGCCGGTTCCGGCACAGTCGGCACGACACTGTCCCGAACCGACCCGGCATCCGCCGCGTCGGGCAGGACTGGAGGGTGCCCCCCGCCGGCGGCTTCCGTCGCCGTGCCTTCGTCAATCTCGCCTTTGCCCGCGGATACCGCCTTCAGCTCCCTGAGCTGCTCCACCAACGCGCGCTGCACCGCCATCTTGGCCATCAGGCTGCCGAACATCCCCAGCGACATGGCCAACACCACGATGACGAAAACCAGCGCCAGCACCAGGTTCGAGAAGGCGTCGACGAAGCCCGGCCAATAGTTGATCTTTCCAGATTCGCTATGCATGCCAGGTACCTCAGATGACCGGATGGGCGTTCGAACGCAGCGCCCCTTCCAGGTCAAGCGTGACATGGGTGTCGACAATCACCTGCAATTGCCTGTCGGCGTCGGTGAACACCGTCAGATGACGGTCTTGCGCCATATCAATCGTCCCGTCTTGCTGCCACTGGCTCGCTGAAACCGCGTCGCCGAACTTCAGCACGTCATGCTCGCCGCCCAGCACGACCATTTGGTGATAAGACGTGTTGAGCAACGGACTGCCACCCAGGAAGGCGGCCGCGCCGATATCGGCTTGCTGCACGTCCCGGGCGTTCACCACCAGCGTGTTGCCGTTGGCATGGGCCGCGCCATCGGCGTCCAGGTTGACCAGGTTGATGGTGCCGTGGTCGCGGGAGAAATTGATATGCTGTCCGTCGCCGACGACCTCGACCTGCTTGTCGATGATGCCAAAGGCGCCATTGGCCAGGAACGTCATGCCGGCCTTGCCGTCTTCCAGCGGGTTGGCCGCGGCTTCGCCCGCCTTGATCACCGCCGCCGACAGCGTATGGCTGTTGCCGTCGTCGATCGACAGGCCGAAGGAAAATTCCGTGCCATGCTGGGCATCGACGACGGTGGCATTGCCCAGCACCGCAGCGTCGAACTGCGCGAAGCCGGTCAGGCTTGCAAAGTCCCTATCTCCTGGCTTCTGCACGCTGATTTGCCAATCCTCGGCCCGTAAATTGCCGTTATTACCCTGGAACAGCGTGGAATCCAGATAGTGCCACCCTGCGTCCAGGTGCAGCGAAGCATATTGCGCATGGTCCAAGCCGGTGTCCGGGGACAGCAGCGTATGGCCGTCCACCTTGAGCTGTACATGGTCGAACCGGGTGCTGCCGCGGAACAGCCAGGTGCCGGCCTCGCCCTGCTCGACATGGAACCAGCCCGAGGCCCGGCCCACCATGGAGAACGAAGTGGCGACCACGCCGCTATCGTAGCGGTGGGTGGGGTCGTACAGCACGCTATCCGTCATGCGCGACACGACCGGCGCCGTCGTCTCCGTCAGCGCCAGCGCACGTTCGAAGGTCCGGTTTGCATCCGCGGGAAGGTTCCAGAACTGCAAGCGCAGCCCGTCCGCCACGCGATGCGCGGTCTGGTCCACCACCTGCAAGGTCTCGTCCTTTGCCAGCGGCGCGCTCAAGGAGTAGTTCAGCGTCACGGCGTGTTGCTGGTCCGTGGCTCCCAAGGCCGCCGCCTTCTCGTCCGGACCGGTCTGGACGCCTCGGATCACGCTGAACGCGGATTCTCCCGGACGGCGCCAAGAAATCGTCAACGAGCCGGGGCCGCCGGTATTGCCCGCGTCGACCCGGAGGTAGTGCCAACCCGCGTCCAGATTGATGCCGGCCTGCAAACCGTTGGCCCCGAACGAGCGCTGAGCCATCAGCCGTGCGCCATCGACGCTGACGATTTCGAAATCGTCCACGCGCGGCGAACGGAATTGCCAGAGGCCAACCTGCTCGGGATCCACATGGAACCAACCGCTACCCACGTAGTTGGCCACCGTGGAATACGGAATCCCCGGAAGAAAGGCGCTGGAATAGGTGCCGAAGCCGAGCTGCGGCACTTGCGACCAGCCGGTGGGCGCGAGGTTCGCGGTCGCCCTGAGGTTGGGGAGGTCAGGCGATATCGCCCTGTTCATGTTCCAGGCGAACACCGAGAATCCCTGGGTATCCAGCGCCACCGCGTTGCCCAACGACGACTCGCCCTCCCGCACTCCGGTCAACGTGATGGCCGGGGTGTACGCCACCACATCCAGCCCGAAGGACGGCGAGAAGGGGCCATCGATGCCAGCCTCGCTCTTGACCACGGCCTTCAACTCGTGATGGCCATTGCCGATCCCGGTGGAGGTATAGGTCCAGCTGCGGCCATTGGCGCCAACCGTGGCGTAGCCAACGAGGGCATCGGCGTCATACAGCGCAACGCGTTCGCTACCGATCAGGGCGCGGTCCAGATCACCGCTCACGATGAGCGCCGACGCGGCCACCCGGGAGTCAGGCACCAGGCTGTGCAGCCCATCCGGCTGGATCGCCGACACGGAGAGAATCGTGGCAGCCGTGGCAAGGCTGGATTCGTCCAGGAGAATCGAGACCGACTGCGTCGCGGCGATGCGCGCGTGCGTCGCACCCTCAACCTGCAGTGTCAAGGTCTGCTCGCCAACGCCCAGCGGCAAGGCCGCATCGGGCGTGAATTGCCAGCCGAAGCGCCCATCCTCGCGCGCCGCGTCCTGCACCTGCGCATCGCCCAGGCGCACGGTTTCACCGTTCAGCGTGCGATACACGCCGAGCACTTCGCCGTTGCCGAGGGCGTGGACCAGCGAGCCGCTCAGCGACTGCCTCGTATCCGTGCGATTGACGAGATCGTCGATGCGGATGGCATCGGCATCCAGCACCTGGATCGGATACACCTCGGGCGTGACGCGGTTGGAAACCGGAACCGGCTGTTCGTTGATGCGCAGGGTGAATTGGTGATCGCCCGCGCCCAACGCTTCCGGTCCGTTGTACCACCAGCGCGTGCCGGCAACCGAGGCCGTGCCCAACAACGAGCCATTGTCGAACACCTGAACGATATCGCCAGCGCGGGGCGCCAGGGCCAGGGTGCCGAAAATCCCGACGCGGCCACTGCCCAGGCTCTGGCCGGGCCGGACACTTTGTCCCATCAGCGTGTCGAAGGCGCTGCCCGCGACCAGCATTACTGTGGGCGGCAAGGCGACCACGGCCTGGATCAGCCCCGCCTGCAATGGGTCGGGCGCGGCGTCATGCACATTCACCGGCACAAGCCCGAATACCAATGGAGTAGTCAAGGAATTGCCGGCGCCCACCAGCGATACCTTGAAGTTGTGCTGGCCATTGGACAGCGCCTGGTCAATGGCGAACCGCCAGCCCAGGTCGTCCTCAAGGGAGGCCCGACCCAGTATCCGGTCGCCATCACGGACCTCCAAGTATTCACCGTTGACCAACGGCGCCGCCAGTTTGCCGCTGATCACGAACAGGCGGTCGACGGTGTTCGCCTCCACCGCGTTGCCCTCGGGCGTTTTGACCTCGATATCGTTGAGCGCCAGCAGGCGGAAGCTGTAGACCGCCGAACGGGGGCCGTGCGCCGAACCGTCGGGCGCCGGATACACCGGGCCGACCGATGCGGCGTTGTCCACCGTGGCGAACAGGCGGACGTCGCCGAACGCCATGTCCCGGTCGCTGCGCCATGTCCAGTTGGTGCCGGTGACGGTGGCGTCCCCCAGATAGGTGACCGCGCCTCCCGCGCCCTCCTGCCAGATGCGCAGCACCTGCGCGTTGGTCAGCGCTGCGCTGAGCCTGCCCGACACCAGCGGACGCGGGTAATCGATCGCGCCATTGAGTGGCACGTTGCCGATCACCGGGCCGTCATCGTCGCGCACCTGCGTGATCGTGACGGTCTGCGCGGGAATGCTGCCGTCCTTGATGAAGGAAACCTGATGCTCGGCCTGGACGGCCGCGGTATTGGTTTCGACCACGGCCACCGTCAGGGTGTGCCGGCCGTCGGCGAGCGGTGCCGAAGGCGTGAAACTCCAACGCAATGGATCGGCCGCGTCCAGTTGCGCGCGGCCCAGGACGGTGGTCACGCCATTCACGGTATCCGACACCTCCAGGTGCTGGAGGCCGGCACGCACCGGCGCCCCCAGTTGTCCCCGGATGACCGGCGTGGCGTCATCGGTCAAGGAAGCGGCGCTCTCCAGCACATTGCCCCGAATGACGCCCGTGCGATCCTCCACCGTCGTGATCGCGATATGCTGGACCTGGAAGTTCGCGACTGCGCCGAACAAGTCGTCGGCGATACCCGTCAGCCGGTTTTCCGGCATCGCGGTCAGCGTGTAGCCGCCAAAGGGCAGCGGTGTCTTCAGGCGGAATTCCCACGTGGTGGCATTCACCATCTGCGCCACGCCCAGGCGCGTCTGCGCGCCACCGGGGGCCTGTCCAAACACCACGATCTGGTCCACCGGCTCCAGGGCTCCCTGGATGCTGCCGCGCAGCACCGGCAATGGATCGGAGATCGTCCCATTGGCGCTGACCACATTCTCGCCCGAGGTATCCGCCAGGCCGGTGATCCCCACAATGGCAAAGGACTGCGGGCCCTCGCCCTGGCCGACGAAGCTCCATGTCGCCTGCGCGGCCAACGCCGGCTCTGCGCTGGCGTCGTTGGCGTCGGCGCCGGGCGGCAATATCGCCACCGAGAACTGATGCGTCCCGCGTCCTTGTTGTACAGGCAGGCTGTAGCTCCACTTCAAGCCTGTCACCGTAGCCTGCCCGAGGACCGCGCCATCGCTGCGAACCTGCACCACGGCGCCGGCTGGCAGCGCAGCCGCCAATCCGCCCGTCAACTCGACGGCGCCCTCATGGGTGAACAGTGCGAATTGCCCCGCCGCCAATGCCATCGCGTCGGCCGGCGCATCGATGGTGATCCCGGTCTGAGTGATATCCGTGCCCACCCAACCGCCGTATGACGTATTCGGATGCAGCAGACCGAGCGGTCGCACCGTCACCGAGTACGTACCGGGAACCTGCGCCCACATTGCATAGGACCAGTTCTGCCGCGTGGCGTCCAGGCTGGCCAACCCGACGTCCTTGTCGTTGATCCTGACCATGGCCCCCCACCCTTCTTTCACCGGCGCGGACGTCGTGCCGCTCAGCATCGTCAAGGCCTGGTCGGTGACGATGATTTCCGCCTGGTCCAGCGTCAAGCTGAACTGGCCGTCGGCCGCGCCCACCGTGAAGCTCACCGATTCGCTGGCTGGCACCGCGGCGATCCGCTGGCCATTGCGCAGCAACGCATACCCGACCTGATGCAGGCCGGAATCCAGGTCATCGGAGAGATCGAAGTTCCATTGGCCGTCCTGGTCGATGGCCACCGTGCCTGCCGCCGTCCCATCGACCAGCACCCGTACGGTCAGGTTCTCAAGATTGTCGGTAGTCACCACGCCGCTCAGTCTCGGACGCTCGTTGGTGACATGGTCCTGTGCGGTCACCCCTTGCACCGATATCGGCGACAGGGATACGAGGTTGACGTCGACCGGCGCCGACCACACCACGTCCTGGCTGTCGGCGCGGTTCTCGACGGCGGCCAGCAGATGACTCGTCCCCGCGGGCAACGCGACGTCGAGCTGCAAGGCCCAGGTGCTGCCGGACGCCGCCGCATTGCCCAGGAAGTGCCTGGCGCCGGTGCTGTCCTGCAAGTACACGCGCACCACTTCGTCGGCGTTCAGCGCCTGCGCCAGGGTGCCCGACAGACGCGGAAGCGCATTGTCGAGGACGCCGCCACCGCTCAACACGTCAACGCTGGCTGCGCCGCTTCCGACCTGCACGGCGCCAATGGTGACGGCATGTCCCGGCCGCAAAACCGAGACGGCGACATCCGGCGTCAGCGTCGAGATCAGCGAAGTGCCGTCGGTGGCCTGCAGCACGGCACTGAAGCGCCCGGTACGCTGCGCAAGGTCCTCCTGCGGGGAAAACGACCACGAAACACCGTCGGTATCGATAGTGGCCTCGCCGAGGCGGGCGCCGCCATGGAAGATAGCGATGGTCTCGCCGGCCTTGAGCGGCGCGGCAAGGTGTCCTTTCAAGGTCGGGCGCAAGTCATCGGTTCGCAGAATGGTCGTCGTCGCCTGCGACTGGAACAGGTCGCCGGTCACGCCGCCCTTTTGGTCGACCAGTGACGTAATGCTCAGTTCCTGTTCGGCCACGATGAATTCCGGGGAAACCGGGCCACGCAAAGTGTCCGGCTGTGCCCGATTGACCACGCGCGCGGTGAAGACCGTATCGCCGAAAGGCAGCTCCCGGTCGACCTGGAAAGTCCAGGTCGCGTTGGCGGCCAACGTCGCATAACCCAGGAACTCCGGGGCGTCCTGCCCCGCCATCTGTCCATATATCGCGACGCTGCGGCCTCCCGTCAAGGCCGCGGAGACGGAACCCCTCAGTTGGGGCAAGGGATCGTCCGACGAAACGGCGGATGGATTGTCCCCCGTGAAGGACGGCCCCGCCGCCCGATTGTCGCGCGCCCGGCTGATCGTGACCGTTTCAACCGGCGCCTCATTGTCGATATGCACCGAGTACGGCGCGGACGCCACGCGCCTTTCGTTGCCGGCGGCATCCATGACGTACGCCGCGATAACGTGGTCGCCTTGGGCCAGCGCTTCGTCGTTTTCCAGGTTATATCCCCAAGCGGACTGGGGTTCCCCTGCCGTGCCGACGAACTCGGCGGCGCGCTTCTGTCTCACGCCATCGACGGCGATCCAGAGTTGCTCCCCGGGCGCCAGCGACGTGCCCAGGTGGCCGGTGATGCGCAATTCGCCCGTGATCGACGTGCCATTGAGATCAGCCGTAAGAATGTTCGTCTCGTCCCCCCCGGACGCCATGATGGCATCCAGGTAGACCTGCTGCACGTGGATGGGGAACACAGGCGAATCCCCTCCCACCTTGTCGGCGACCAGGTTCTCGACCCGGGCAAGGAAGCTGTGGGCGCCAGAGGCGAAGGCTACCGGGTTCTGGAAAGTCCACGCCGTTCCCGTCACGGTGGCCTGGCCCAGTCGTATCAATTGGCCGTCGACTTGCTCGTACAGCACCACGCCGCGCGTGGCGCCGTTGATCGGTGCGTCGATCGTGCCTTGCAGGATGCCGCGGGCATCATCCGTGCTGACGTCTTCGGCGAACACTGCCTGCAGATCGCCCACCTGGTCCTGGTAGCCGGTGATCGTGGCGGTCTGCTCCGGCGCCGCGGTGTCCACCGTGAAGGTCGTCCTGGCCACCGCCAGCGCGGAACGCGAGGACATGTCCTCGATACGCACCAAGACTTCGTATTCCCCCTCTCTCCAGACCTGCTGCACGCCGCCACGGGTCGGCAGGGCGAAGCTCCAGTCGAGCCCGTTCTGCTCAAGGGTGGCGACGCCGAGCGGCGTGGCGATGGGTTCGCCTTCCGCCTTGGCATAGACCGTCACACGCTCGCTGGCAAGCAGCAGGGGCGCGCCCAGCGAGCCGCGCAGCGTTACCGTATTGTCGCCCGTGCCGTGCCTGTCCCGAACCAGGACGTTGAAGCCGCCTTCGTGTTCGATGATCCCGGAGAGCGTGATGTTGTTGACGTTGACGGAGGTCGACAGCGTATTGCTGACCAACCCCGAGTTCACTGCCACCACCCGCGCCGAGATCGTATTCAGGCCGTAGGGCAGCTGGCTGCCGACGGTGTAGGTCCAGTTTGCACCCGTAGTCGTGGCCACCCCCAGCCTGCGCTCGGCGCCGCCACTCAGCGCAGCAAACACCTGTACCTGCTGGCTCGCATCCAGGGCCGCGCTCAGGGTGCCGCTGACGACCGGCGTGCGATCATCCATGCTGGCCCGCTGATCCACCACGACACCCCTGCGAGAGCCGTTGGCGCCATTGTTGTCGGTGACCGCCAGCGTCATGACCCGTTGGGTGACCGGGGTGCTGGTGCCATCGACCGTGATGGGCGGCACCGAGGCCGAAAACAGGACCTGGGCGTTCGCGCCGGCGACCAGCCGCTCGACCCGCACCTGCAGCCCGTGCACGCCGTTGCGCAGTTCGGTCCCCGGGTTGAAAACCCAGGACGAGCCGGTCACCGTGGCCGTGCCCAGCAGGCTGACCGGGCCGCCGTTTTCCGAGTCGTAGACCGCGACACGCTCGCCGGGCCCCAGCGGCATCTCGAGCCGACCGGACAGTTGCGGGCGCAGATCGTCGGTGATGGGCGGCTGGGTGAACACGGCCGCATCCAGCACGTTGCCTTGCAACGGCCCCACCGCGTCCTGGACCACGGTGAACGTGATCCCATTTTCCCTGACCGTGAAGGCCTGGCCGCGGGGGCCCGATTCGCCGTTCGCCCGATTGACGACCTGGGCCGAGAAGGTATGCTCTCCCGGCGCCAGGTTGGTGCCCGGCTGGAAGCTCCATCTGCCGTCGGCGCCCACCGTGGCCACGCCCAGCACGCCTTCGGACGTCGTGCCGTCGGGGCGAACCAAGTTGTCGACGACCTGCACCACGCGCGACGCCAGCAGGCTTTGCACGCCCACCAATGTGCCCGAGATCAAAGGCTGGCGGTCGTCGGTGCTCTGGTTCGCGGCCAGGGGGCCGACAAAGCCATTCACGCCCAGGAACTGATCGCGCACCGCGGAGACGTTGGCGGACTCGGTCGGCACGCCGTCGTCCACCACGATGACACGGTCCGCTGCCAGGCGAATCTGGCCGCTGGCGACGTCGACGATCTGCGCAGACAACGTCGATTGGCCATCCGGCAACAGGCCTTGCCCATCGCCCGCGGCGTCAGTGGAAAACTGCCACGCCAGCCGGCCGTCGTCGGTCGGCGTGAGGGTGGCCTCTCCCAGCACGGTCAGATCGGCGCCGTGCCGTGACACGATCCGCAGCACTTCATCCTGGCCCAGGGTCGTGCCAAGGCTGCCGCGCAGGATGGGGCCCCTGTCGTCGGTCACGAAGGGTTCGGCGCCGGCCAGCACATTGCCCCTGATGGAGCCGACGGAATCCTCGAGGTTGGTGAAGGTCAGGCTGTTGATGCGCAGATTGAATTCGGCGCTTCCCGGCCCCATCGCGCCCCCCACGTTGACCACGCCGGCGCTCAGGTTGTAGTCGCCCTCGGGCAGGGCCGGCTGGACGGTCAGCGACCATGCCAGGCCGGACTCGTCGACGACTGGACGGTAGGTGAAGAAGCGTTCGGGATGGTCGGCATCCTCGACCAGAACCTGCATGGTCTGCCCGGGACGCAGCGGTGCGGAAAGCCTGCCGGACAGGGTTGGCGTGGTGTCGTCGGTGGAGGCGCCGCTGGCGATCATGCCCATATAGACGCCCACGTCGTCCAGGACCTGGTCGATCGTCACCGCCTGGTCAGGCAATTCCGTGCTGACAACCACGGTCGGCGTAACCGCGCTGAGCAGCGGCACCCGCGATCCGTCCGGTCCGGACAGTTCGATCACGGCGCGCAGGCGATGCTCGCCATCGCCCAGTTGTTCATCGTCACGGAACGCGAAGCGCCAGGTTGCGCCGGCGCCATCGTCCCTTGGCGTGACCTCGGCCGTGCCCACCAGCCTGGGTTCGCGGCCATTGGCCACATCGTAGAGCGAGACGCGTTCGTCGGGCAGCAAGGGCGCGGCCAACGCACCTGTCAGGATCGGGCGGCCGTTGTCGGTAACCCGGTTCGGGATCTCCAGCAGGTTGACCGACGTCACGCCGGGGATGACCACGCCTTCGAACGAGATGGATTGCACGTTCACGTCCCAACTGCCCCAGTTGGACTGGGCGCCCGGGGTGGTCTCGTCGACCCCTTCGGGATAGTGCGGCGAATAGGCATTCGCCCCCGGTGAAAACACCTTGACCTCGATGTGATTCAACCCCAGATCCATGTCGCCGACCGGCGTGAACGACCATTCCTGCGCGTCGGGCGCCACGTTCACGATACCCAGGGTCTTGGGGGCTGCTGCCCCTTCGAGAGTGCTGATCACGACCAGCACCTGATCGCCCACCAGCGGCTCGCTGATTCTGCCGCTCAGCGTCAGGCGCCGATCGTCCGTACTCATATTGGGGCCCAGCGCCCCGGCGAAGTCATAGGAATCGGCGTCACCGACATTGTCGGTGACAGTCACGATCTGCACAGCCTGCGTGGGCGGCAGGCCGACCAGCTCGCGGGCGGAGAATTGGTAGGGGGCAGCCACCGAATCGGTGGCATTGCCGGCCACGTCGTTGACGCGCGCCAGGATGTCGCCGACGCCATGCCGGGAGAATCCGACCTCGGCGCTCCAAGTTGCCCCGTCCGCCGAAATTTCGCCCAGGATCCAGTTCACGCCACCATCGACCGATACCATCACCCGGTCATCGTCGGTCGTGGCTCCCCGCAGCGTCCCGCGAATCGTCTGCGAGGCCTCCGTGAACAGGAAAACGCCGGGCAGCGAACCGCCGGCGAACGGCGCGCTGATACTGTCGATGGACGCCACAGCCGCGTCCGGCGGCGTGACGTCCAGGATGAAGTCGTGCGAGGCGCCCGCCAGCGTCAACGGCTGCTCGCCATTGACGCCAGACACCGTCACGCGGGTCTGCAGTTTCGGCGCTTCCTCCGACGGGGTGCCGTCCAGGCGCAGCGAGTCGGATACCCAGGTGCCGCCGGTTCCGTCCGCGGCCGGCGTGGCCTTGGTGGCCACCCAGGTGTTGCCGCCGTCTGCCGAGACCTCGATGCGAGTATTGGGGCCCAGTACACCGAGATAGGTGCCGGACACCGCCTGCACCGGTTGGTTGGTGATGAAGTCGCTGGGCGAGACACCCGTGTCGGCGCTCAGGTTGGTGATGCGGTCGACATCGACGCTCACCAGCCCGTACGTGTGCGGTTCGGAGCGCGCGACCAGCCCGCCGTCGTCGTCGGCGAGCGCGGCGAACAGGCGCTTCACGCCATCGTCGCCCAGGGTCATGTCGCCATAGTCCTGCGCGCGCAGCACCACGCTGGCAGCGTCAACCTCCTCCTGCGACAAGACATGCGATGCGACCTTCTGGCCATCGAACAGATAGAGCGCCACCGTCTGGCCAGCGGCGACGTGGGTGGAATCGGGGTCCCAGCTTACCGTCACGGAGGGCTGCTTATCCTTGCCGATCATGTCCAGCGTGGGACTGACGGCCTCTGAGGCATCCGTGAAGACGGCGGTGACGGCGGCCCAGGGCGCCTCTGGCAGCTTGAAGGCCTCGAAGAGCGAGCTATCGACCAACTGGCCCATCAGCTTATTGGCTTCCTGCATGGCGGCCAGCAGAATCGCGCCCTCGACCGTGGAGGCCAGATGCAGGGCGCCGTCGGCGTCCGCCGCCAAGCCGCTGGTCAGGAGATGCAGCGAATTCTCGAGCGCGCCGGAGGCCGCGTCCAGGCCCGTCAGGCTGGCCAATACCCTGCCGTAGACCTGAGCGCCATCCGCGGCCGCCGCGAAGTTGTTCGCGTTGATGGCCATCACCGGCCCGAGGATGTCGAGGATCTGTACATCGTCCTGCGTGAACTGGGTCGCGAGCCTGGCGACCGCGGCCATCATCTCGTTGACTTGTTCGACCGTCACCGCGCCGTCCAATGGCTGCGTTGGATCGGCCGATACCCCCGCCAGCAGGCGGACGGCCAATTCGGTCAGCGGCGTCACCGAGATCGTCAGTTGGGATTGGCCCTCCGCGCGATAGCCGATCGCGTTCAAGGTCGGGAAGTCGGAGCTGGCAAACTGCTCGGCCTGGGCCGGGGTCATGCCCTGCGACAATGCCAGCGCCTGACGGTATTCATCGATGAAGCCCAGGCCATCGCGCGCCTGGTCGGACATCACCACCCGCACGAACCCGACATAGTCGCTGGGCAAGGTGGCGCGGTAGGCCACGACCTGGCCATCGGCGCCCACCGTCAGTTCGCCCTGCCCCAACTGCCCGCCCTGGCCGTCATAGAGCATGACCGACAGCGTCTGAGCATGGTTGAGCACACCGGCCGCGAGGCCCCCGGTGACCTGAATCGTGGACGGCCCCGGCGCGGGCGTGGCGTCATCCGAAGGCGCTCCACCGGGGGCATCAGGCACGGTATTGGCGGGTGGCTGGTTGGACGGACTTTGTTCGTCCTGGCTGCTCTTCTTGCGGCTGGACAACCCCAGCGCCAGCCCCGCCAGGCCGACCAGGCCGAAGATCCAGCCGTATTCCTGATACCAGGCGGGCGGTTCCTCAGCGCCCTTGTCCTCCTTGCCGGCCGTCGATTCCGGCCCGCCGTTGCCCAGAGCAACCGACTGCGCCTGGTCCGTGGCGCCTCCGGTGTCCTGCGACGTCGGATCGGAACTGGGAACCCCCAGCGCTTCAGAGGCGTCCTTGAGCGTCACGTTGTCGATGTCGACCTTGGTGAACAACTCCGTGCCGACAAGCTCCTGGTCCTCGAACTGCAATTGGGGAGACGGCTTCTCAAGCACCTTGAGGGCCAGGCCCGGCAGCAGCAATCGGCTGCCGTCCTGCATCAAGGCGACCAGGTCGACGCCGACGATCGTCATCGCCTTGACGTCGGCCAACTTGAAGTTCAGCGCAATGCGGCCATTCTTGATTGTGACAGGTAGCGTTTTGAGTATGTTCTTCATGGTGATATATCAGCGAGCGAAGCGGGTTGCAATACGAGGTACGGCACGCCGCGGACAAGTATCGGGAGATCAGCGTTCGCCTAGCGACTGCTGCAATCCCTTGGTAATGGGTTTGGCGAGATACTGGAGCACCGTGCGCTCTCGCGCCTTGATGTCCACCGTGGCGGTCATGCCGGGACGGAGCCGGATCTGTTCGGTCGAGTGGCGCTTGAATTCAGCCTCGCGGATGAGGATGCGCACGCGGTAGTAATGCGACGGCCCCTGGCGAGTCTCTTCCTGCAGCACGTCCGGGCTGATGTAGCTCACCTCGCCGCGCATGACCCCGAAGATCGAGGAGTCGTAGGCGTCGATGCGGACGTTGGCGTCCTGGCCGACCTGCACGAAGGCGATATCGGCGGGGCTGACCCGCGCCTCGGCCAACAGGTCGCCACCGGTCGGCAGAATCTCCATGACGGTCTCGCCCGGCCGCACCACGCCGCCTATCGTGTTGACGCGGATGTTGTTGACGATGCCGTCCGCCGTCGCGGTCAGGCGGGTCTGCCCCAGCACCTGGTTCCGGTCCCGCAACTGCTCCGTCTGGCTGGTCAGGTCTTCCTGCGCCTTGGTCATTTCGGCCTGCGCGTCCTGGAAGTACTTGTTCCGCCGGCTGGTCATCTGCGCTTCGATGTCGGCAACGGCGCGCTCCAGGCGCAGGATCTCCGCCTGGCTGACGTCGCCGGTTTTCACCAGTTTGCGATTGATGCCGAGCTCTTCGCGCGCCAGCGTGAGCATGTGCTCTTGCGCCGCCAGGTCTTCCTTGATCGCCGTTCGGCGCTTCTGATAGAGCTCGCGCTGATTGCGTATGTAGTCGTCGTAGCCCGTCAGGTCGGCCGGGAACTCGAGCCGTGTGCCATAGACCTCGGCATGCAGCCGGGCCAGCGTGATGCGCAGCGCCGCCACCTTGGCGTTGCTGTCGCTGACGGCGGCGCGGGCGCGCTCTTCCTGCAACGTCGCCAGCACGTCGCCGGCATGCACCACATCGCCTTCGCTGACGTGCAATTGCGCAATGACGCCGCCGTCGGGCGATTGGATGATCTGCGTGCGCGCCGAAGCGATGATCTGCGCGGGCGCGCGCGTGACCTGATCGACCTTGCCGACGGCGGCCCACGCCAGAAGCGCGCACAGCCCCGCAAACATGACGCGCAGGCACCGACGCGCGCGCCACTGCGGCAAGGCCAGCGAGAAGCCCGGTTCGCTGTCGCCGGCAATCGCCGGCGACAGCGCCGCCCCCAGCTTCTTGCCGATATGCCTGAGCTTGAGCGCCCTGCCGAGGTTCGCGGCGGCGCGGCCAACGGCCCGCGCGCCCCCCGCAGCGAGGCTCGCGCCGATCCGACGGTATTGCGGCATCCTGTTCATGCGCGCGCTCCCGCGGCCGCCAGCGAGGCGTTTGCGGCATTACCCTGCCCCGAACCCAGTTCGTTCAGGATGGCATCGCGTGGCCCGTCCCGGACGATGCCACTGCCGACCATGACGACGACGCGATCCATCAGCGGCAGCACGTTGAGCTTGTGCGTCACGATCACCAGCGTCGCCCCCGCTTGCGCCTCCTCGGCCAGCACGCTCAGGCAACGGCGCTCCTGCTCGTCATCCATCGAGGCGGTGGGTTCGTCCAGCAGGATGATGCGCGGCCGGCACAGCAGCAGGCGGGTGAATGCCACCAACTGCCGTTGCCCACCGCTCAGCCCGCGCCCGCCTTCCACGATGGGCCGGTCCAGCCCCTTGGGATGCGCCGCGACAACGCGGTCCATGCCCGTGCGATGCATGGCGTGCAGGATGGCTTCGTCGCCGGGGTCCGGCAACCCGATCAAGAGGTTTTCGCGCAAGGTACCCTGGAACAGCCGGTGGTCTTGCTGCAGATAGCCGATCTGGCGGCTGAGCGCCAGGCGGCTGATATGGGACATATCCAGCCCATCCAGCAAGACACGGCCCGACTGCGGCACGTACATGCCCGTCAACACCCGCAGCAGGGTCGACTTGCCCGAGCCGATCGGCCCGACCACGGCGATGCGTTCGCCCGGCTGGATGTGCAGGCGCGGCACGCGCAAGGCCAATGGGTTCTCGCCATAGGCGAAGGACACGTCCTCGAGCGTGAAGCGCCCTTCGATCCGTTCTGGCACCAACGGCCGCCGCACTCCGTGGTTGTCGGTCTTGAGCTGATAGAGTTTTTCCAGGCCCTCCTCGGCCGCGCGCGCATGGGCATGCTGGATCATCAGGCCGGGCATGCCCAGGATCGGGTTGAGGATGCGTCCACTGAGAATCGAGCAGGCGATCAGCGAACCGGTCGTCATCTCGCCATGCATGACCGTCAGCGCCCCCACCACGATCAACGATGCGTAGCTCAACTGCTGCACGGTGCCGCCCAGGTAGCCCACGTTCTCGCTCAAATGCCGCATGTTGAGATCGTTGGCGATGGTGCGCGCGCTGACGTCGAGCCAGCGCGACAGGAAGCGCCAGCCGCCGGCGCCGGCCTTGATGGTTTCCGCGCCTTCGACCGCTTCCACCAGCAGGCCGGTCTTGAGGTTCGCATAGGCGGCGCCTTCCTTGGCCTGCAGCGCGATGCGGCGTTGCGACGCCAGGCCGATGCCCAGCGCGACGAGCGCGAACGCCAGCAGCACCAGGCCCACGGCCGGCGTGGCCAGCGCCATCACGATCAGGACGAATACGACGGCCATGGGCAGATCGACCAACGCGAACAGCGACGATGCCGTATAGAAGGCGCGCACCTGTTCATAGCCGCGGATCTGCGCCGCCAGCGAGCCGACCGACGCAGGCATCTGGTCGACGCGCAGTTGCATGAGGCGCTGGAAGATATCGCGAGAGAGCATTCCGTCCACGCCGACCACCACGTGGTCCATGACGCGGGCGCGGGCGATCTTCACCGCCAATTCGATCAGCACGCTGATCAGCACCCCGGTCGCGAGCACGAACAGCGTGTACTCGCCATGCGTGGGAATCACGCGATCGTAGACCTGCATCGAGAACATCGATGTGGCCAGCGCCAACAGGCCGATCATGACCGAACCGCCGCAGGCTTCGATCAAGGCCCCCCGGTGCGGCCGGATCGCCGCATTGCGACGCGCGCGGAACGTGGCCGATTCGTCATCGACCAAGCTGGATTTCGCGTCGGCCGTGCCGGTTGCCGAACCGGCCAACGACACGCGCATGCAGTTTCCCGCCAAGGCGGCCCCGGTGACCGGCTGAATCGTCTGGCCGCATGCGACCATCCATTCGCCGTTGGACGCCAGGTCCGTCACGATGCCCCACCGGCCGCTCTCCAGATGGCATAGCAGCGGCAGGTGCGCGGGGTCCGGCCGGTCCAGGCGTGCCGGCGCAGCCACTCCCAGATGGCGGCACAACAGATCCAACTGACCGGCAGGATGCTGCGAGGCCCCGGTCAGATGCAGCCCCGCCCGCAGTTGCAGCGGGTCGAGCATGGTGCCCTGCAAGGTCGCCAGGCGTCCCAGCGCCCAGGCCAGCGATTCCAGCGACGTCATGTCCGGAGCCTGGTTCACGGCCGCAGCTCCGTTTCGCCCAGGCGCACCTGCAAGCGGTAGAACGCCGCGGCCAGCACCGCTTGGGAATCCGCGCAGGCATACTGGTTCTGCGCCAGTTCACGCACGGCATTCAACAGGTCGATCCAGGTCTTGCGGCCTGCGGTGAACTGCCGGGAATACGATTCCAGCACGTGTTGCGAGCCCGTGACCGCGCTTTGCAGCGCAAGCAGCTCGTTCTCTGCCGAGGCGAACTGATCGATATCGCCCAGTATGGCTTCGCGTTCTTCTAGATAGGCGGCGTCGACGGCCAGGTTGGACGCCGTCACGCGCTCGCGAATGGCGTCGGCTTCGACGCCGGTCGCGAGGCCCGCTCCCGGCGTGTAGCGGATGCCCACGAAGACCGAGGTGCCGCGATCGGACCCCGCGCCGGCATAGGCCTCCCCCAATGGCTTGTTGACGCGCAGATAGGCCGTCGGCCAGCGCTGCGCGCGCTTGGCCTCCAACTGCGCCTGCAGGACGGCCATGTCGCCTCGCGCCACCCGCACGGCGGCGCTCTCGTGCGCCTGTGCATCCACATCCAGCGACAGCAGGCGCCCCGACGCGGCCTTGAATGCGGAAGCGCCGGGCCAGGCGGCCAGCCTGTCGGCGTCCTGGTCCAGTCCGGGGACACCGGTCAACTGTTCCAGCCGCTGCGCGGCGCGACGCAGCGTCGATTGCGCCATGGTCATGTCGACTTCGGTTTGGCGCAGGCGCGACAGCGCCAGTTCGATGTCGACCGCCGGCGACGCGTCCATGGCGACTCTGCGACGTATTTGCGCCTCGTAGCCCCGCAGCCGTGCCATGGTTTCGCGCGACACAGCGATCTTGTCGCGTGCGCTGATGAGGGACTGCCAGGCGCCGATGACCTGCAACGCCAATTGCTGGCGTTGCCAGGCGACGCGCGCCTCGCCTTTGTTGACCGATTGCCGCGCCAGGTCGATGCCGGCATTGATCAGGCCGCCGTCCCAAAGCGTCTGCTCGAGTTGGGCGCCGCGCGATGCCGGGGAACCGGAAGAGGTCGAATGGGACTCCAGCGCCAGGGTGGCCGATGGCCACCAGCGGCGCTTGGCTGCGTCCACGTCGGTGCGAGCCGCGATCACTTCCTGGGCAGCACTGCGCACCAACGGATGTCCGGTGATCGCCGCATCGACCAGGGCCTGCAGTGTCACGGCCGGGCCTGACGTGGCCGCGGCGGCGGCGGTCGCCGCCGGCAAGACCGGTCGCCCGTCCTGCGCGGCTGCGCCGGCAGCGTCCGCCTGCCCAACCAGAACGGCCCCCAGGAGACCGCCAAGCCAAATACGCCATCGCATGGCGATCCCCCTCGCGCCCCATTGCCGGGCGGCATCCATCACCAACCCGCTCCCTAGCGACATGCCCGGTCCAAATCGCCATGAACGCGGCTGTCCTGACCCACGAGCCGAGGCGTGTCCAACACCAGGCAGTTCATTTTTTTCACTTTGCTCCGATCTATCCAGGAAGCCCGGGAAAAACATCCCCATGCTGAATTTCGATGTTTCATTTCAGTCCAGCCGGCACACACCAGAACCTTGGAAACGATGCCTGCCGAAAACCAATCGATTGACCACGACGACGCCACGACCGATGCCGTGCCGAAATGCGCTCGGCGGCCAAGGAAAGGGCAGTTTCCAATGCAGCGGTAAACCCCAAGAAGATAATCCGCACCAGATTGAATTCACCGACCATCCACGGCAGTGGTTAATGCATCCGCACCGAAATTGCGCATGTGCCGCAGGCACTGCCAACTCTTAGAAGCTCGATATGCTACGCCGTCAAATAGGTGATTAAGGCGTGATTCCGTCCCATAATCTCGGACGCTTTTGAGTGTTCCGACGGTTATCCCCGACAGCCGATCCGTCGCAATGGAAGTACCCGGAAACGCCAAGCGGCAACATTATTTTTGCAATCCGGAAAAATGAAATACCCAATCTCAAATAAATGAAAAAAACAGTCAGGGACCTGCAGCACCGAGAAGATTCTTGATTTACGAGAAAACCCTCTTTGGCTGTATTGCATTTATTGCGCGCGGCACTCCTTATCCCTTCGAACAGGCCGGTGGCGGCGATCCACCGGCCTGTCCCGGAAGTCCTCCCTGACTCGACATTGCGGGCGCCGACCCGGCCACCGCATGCCCTGGCGAGTTGTTTTGCGCCTTCCAGGTTTTACGAGGCGCCAGCGATGCGATAAAACTGCACATCGATCGTGCCCAGGGATATCCGCCTCAAGATGAACGACGACAGCCCCGAATCGTCTCCTTCCCTTTCCGGCGCCGATGGCGCCACGCTCGACGCGCTCGCCGACGGCTTGCTGTCGGTGGACCGCGGCTGGCGCATCCGTTATCTCAATCGCGCCGCCGAGCGCCTGCTGCGGCGCTGCAGGCAGGACCTGATCGGACACGGCCTGTGGGATGCCTGTCCGGACCTGGTCGGAACCGGCTGCTACGATGCCTGCCGCGGCGCCCTGCAGACCGGCCGCCCCGCCAGCCACACCGGCTACCATGCGCCGCTGGCGAGCTGGTTCGAGGCGCGCGCCTTTCCCCACGAAGGCGGCCTGCTGATGCTGTTGCGTGATGTCTCGCGCGAACGCGAGGAAAGCGCGCAACTCAAGTACCAGGCCACCCACGACTACCTGACCGGCCTGCCCAACCGGCGCCAGTGCATGGACACGCTGTCGGCCGCCATCGCCGAGGCCGAGCCGGCGCTGGCCGCGCAGGGCGCCACGCTGGCGGTGCTGTTCCTGGACCTGGACCGTTTCAAGGAAGTCAACGATGCCTTCGGCCACGCCGAGGGCGACCTGCTGCTGTGCGACGTGGCCGAGCGCCTGCGCAAGTTCCTGACGCCCTCGATCTTCTGCGCGCGGGTCGGCGGCGACGAATTCCTGCTGGTCTTGCGCGGCACCAACGAGCGCGCGGCCGAGACCCTGGCCAATTCGATCCTGAATTCGCTGGCGCGGCCCAGCGATATCCATGGCCGCTCGGTCTCGCTCGGCGCCAGCATCGGCATCGCCCTGATGAACGCGCCCGGCGAATCGGCCGAGACGCTGCTGAACTACGCCGACGCGGCCATGTACGCGGCCAAGTCGGCCGGGCGCTTCCAGGTGCGGGTCTACCATCGCGAGCTGATGCAGGGCCTGGGCGCGCGCCTGTCGCTGCGCGGCGACATCCAGGACGCGCTCAGCGGCAACCAGTTCGAACTGCACTTCCAGCCGCAGATCAGCATGCACGACGCGTCGCTGTGCGGCGCCGAGGCGTTGCTGCGCTGGCGCCATCCGACCCGGGGCCTGCTGGCGCCGGCAGCCTTCCTGGACGTGATCCTGGACTCGCCGCTGGAGCCGGCCTTGACCGAGTGGGTGGCCAACGCCACCTGCAGGCACATCAGCGAATGGCTGGCCGAAGGCCTGCCGGTGCCGCGCATTTCCTTCAACCTGTCGGCGCGCCAGTTGGTGGCGCCGGACCTGGCGGACACCATCGTGCACCTGGCCCGCAGGCACGGCGTGCCGCCGACGCTGCTGGACGTGGAAGTCACCGAGAATTCGTTGATGAGCGACGTGGAAAAGGCCTCCTCGATCCTGGCGGCGCTGCGCGCGGCCGGCATTTCGGCCTCCCTGGACGACTTCGGCTCGGGCTATTCGAGCCTGGCCTACCTGGCGCGGCTGCCGATCGACACGCTCAAGATCGACCAGTCGTTCGTCTGGGCGCTGGGCAAGGTCCCTACCGCCACCGCCGTGATCCGCGGCGTGGTGCGGCTGGCGCATTCACTGGGCATGCGCACGCTGGCCGAAGGCGTGGAGACCGAAGCGCAACGCGAAATGCTGATCGAGGAAGGCTGCGACGCGATGCAGGGCTTCCTGTTCAGCCGCGCCCTGCCCGCCAGCGCCTTCGCCGCGCTGCTGCGCGACACGCCGGCATGACGCCTGCCGCTATCATGTGTGCTTGATGGCGCAATATCGCGATGGCGGCAATGGACAAGATTCGGCTCGACAAATGGCTCTGGGCAGCGCGTTTCTACAAGACGCGCAGCCTGGCGGTGGACGAAATCGGCAAGGGCCGGGTGCAGGTCAATGGCCAGCCGGCCAAGCCGGCGCGCGAGGTCGGCCCCGGCGACGTGATCAGCATCCGCAAGGAAGACCCGCCCATCCAGGTGCGCGTGGTGGCGGTCAGCGGCGCACGCGGCCCGGCGCCGGTGGCGCGCCAGTTGTACGAGGAAACCCCGGAAAGCGTGGCCGCGCGCGAACGCGCGGCCGAAATGCGGCGGCTGGCGCCCGAGCCGGCGCTGGACATCGCGGCCGGCCGGCCGACCAAGCGCGACCGGCGCCTGATCGACCAGATGCGGGGCAAATGAGGCGGCGCCCTGCTGCCCGGGTTGAGATCCGCTTATGGCAATACAACACCGATTCGGCATTCATATTGTCGACAAGTCCGTATGAAACGGTTTGCCGTTAGTATGCTGCGTCAACGAGAAAGGACGGAGCATGGAAAGGACAGCCCCAGCGTTTACGGAAGATCAACTAGTCAAGGAAGCTGAAGTCCGCCTAAGGAATTTCTTCACGGCGCGCAGCCGTAAGTTCCTGTCATACACTCCTGAAAATACCTCGCAGAATTTCTATCAGCTCGATCAGTACTGTGCGGACTTGGTCGCATGCGTGGACGATTGGTATCCGCTCCTGTTGGAATTCAAGCTCTTCGACGGTAAGTATCTGCCATCATTCAAGAAGACCCAACATGAAGGCTTGATGCTTCTGAATGAACATGGCGTACCGGTACGCTATTGCTTCAATCGCACGACCCATATGGCCGTTGCCGACGATGCCGAATTCCTAGATGCACTGCTAACCTGCGAGGCCAAGCCGCTACCATCCCGAACGCCTGTTACGACACACTCGAGCCTGCTGAATCTACTGACTAAGCAGGAGCACGGCGACCATAAATTGGCCCCATTGGCGTTTTGTTATTCGGGGGTGTTCGAGAAAGCACAAGTGGCGGAGTTGAACACAGCTCGACTGCTCATTCTTGCCGACACTTCAGTACTTTCGCTGCCCGCCCAATACGGCAAGCAGCTCGTGGACCGGATCTGGGCAAATCAGCAAAAATCAGGGCGAAAACCCGGTAAGGTATTGCAAGAACTGCAGAGCGAAATCATAAGACTCAGGATGAGCTATTCGGATCTGGTGGCTGAATTCCAAGCAATCGAGCAACGCGATAGGCAAGAACTCGGCGAAGCGTTTGGATCCATTGACGAAATGGATCCCAGGTCCGACGAGCCGCCCTCCTATCCATCACCCGGGATGTAGAGAACGACGACCCTGACTCGATTTCACGCGGGATTGATACGCCTACAGCGCCCGCCCCACGATCAACGGGTCCAGCGCCAGCTCCGGCTGGCCGCTCTTGCCTTCGTACGGCAGGCGGCTCAGGACGTAGCGCATGGCGTTCAGACGCGCGCGCTTCTTGCAGTCCGACTTGACCACGATCCAGGGCGCATCGGCGGTGTCGGTGTGCGCGAACATCGCCTCCTTGGCGCGGGTGTAGTCGTCCCATTTGTCGAGCGAAGCCAGGTCCACCGGGCTGAGCTTCCATTGCTTGAGCGGATGCACCTTGCGCTGCAGGAAGCGGCGGCGCTGCTCTTCCTGGCTGACCGAAAACCAGAACTTGACCAGGTGGATGCCGCTGGTGACCAGGTGGCGCTCGAAATCCGGCACCTGGCGCAGGAACTGCAGGTATTCCTCCTGCGAGCAGAAGCCCATCACGCGCTCGACGCCGGCGCGGTTGTACCAGGAACGATCGAACATCACGATCTCGCCGGCGGTGGGCAGGTGCTGCACGTAGCGCTGGAAGTACCACTGGCCGCGCTCGGTGTCGGACGGCTTTTCCAGCGCCACCACGCGCGCGCCGCGCGGGTTCAGGTGTTCCATCATGCGCTTGATGGTGCCGCCCTTGCCGGCCGCGTCGCGGCCCTCGAACAGGATCACCACGCGCTGGCCGGTGGCCTTGACCCAGGCCTGCAGCTTGAGCAACTCGACCTGCAAGGCGTACTTCTGTTTTTCATAATTGCGCCGCAGCATGCGATGGCGGTAGGGATAGATGCCCTCGCGCCAGTCGGTCGCCAACTCCTCGTCGGGATTGCGGCGGGCGCCGCCGGCCTGCGCATTGGCTTCGAGCAGCGCGCGCTGCACCGCCAGCGCGTCGTCGGGCGAGAGTTCCTCGATCACCGAGCGCAGCGCCGCGTGGGCCTCGCCGGAATCGCCGACCCGATAGCGGCGCGCGATGTCGGCCAGCACAGCGGTGGTTTCCTGGCGCGCGGCAACCGCGCGCGCATTGACGCGCTTGTGCGCCTGGATCGCCGGCTCGATGGCGGGCAGGCCGGCGGGTGCGGTGACGGGGGCCGCGCGCTTGCGCGCGACGGTGCGCTTGGCCGCGCGCGGCGCGCGCGCCTCGGCCTTGCCACTGGCGGCGTTGCCGTTGTGCGTGGAAGCTGGCGGGGTCTTGTCTGTCATCAGTACTGTCCTTGCTGCGCGTGAGGGCCGGTTGCGGATGGCCGGGCAGTCGCCGGCGACCCGTCAGGAAAAACATCAACCGTAACGCGCGCCCGGGCGTGCGGGATTGATGTGCATCAAGGCTTGTAACATTCTTGCGGCATCATCCGCGCCGCGCCCCCCATGGCGGCGGCACCGCTACACTGCGGCCATCGACCTTGCCTCCACGCTGCCATGTGGTCCCTGCTCAGACGCCTGCTTACCGGCCCCCCCGCCCCGCCCGATCCCTACGCCGAAACCATCCGCTTCGACGAGACCGGCTTCACTCGCGCGCTCGGCCCGGATGGCGCGGGCGGCCGGCGCCAGTCCTGGCCCTGGAACGACATCTGCGAATTCGGCTTCCGCTTCACGCCGGCGCTGTTTCCCGACCCATGGAGCGGCGACTACATGGAAGGCCTCTGGTACATCCGGGTGCGCGAGGCGGGCACATTGATGGCGGTGGAATTCGGCCAGGAACACCTCGACCCCGACGCGCTGCCGGCGGCCCTGTTGCGGCACATGCCGGGCCTGGATCCGCAGCCTCTGCGCGCGGGCCTGGCGGTGGCCGCGCGCGGGCCGCGCCATTTCGCGGGCGAAGGCGAATGGGTGGGCTGGCGCCGCGCGCCGCATTGCGCCTGACCTGCCTGCACAGTAACATCCAATGCCAAATATTTCGTGATCGCCACCCGCCGTGGACACGCGTAGAGAACCCACCCTGAGTCTGCCAGGCGCCGACACGCCACTGCCCACGCCCCCCGCGACGCGCCCCATGGCGCCACGGCCCGGCCGCGCGCTGCGCGCCGCGACCTGGCTCCTGTACCTCGGCTTGTGGCTCGGCCTGCTGGCACTGAAGGGCAGCCACCCGCCGCCACCGGGCGCCGCCGCCGAAACGCTCGGCTACCGCATCGGCGGCGCCATCGGCAGCGCGCTGGTGCTGCTGTTGCCGGCCATCGTCGCAATCCTGGCGCTGTCGCCATTCAAGCGCCTGCGCACCCCGCTGCACCGCATGCGCATCGCGTTCGCCTGCGGCCTGCTGTTGCTGGCGGCGGGCGCCGCCCTGGTCGGCCTGGGCGCCTATCGCGACACGCAAAGGGCCATCGCCATGGCCGAACTGCGCCGCACCGGCGAATGGGTGCGCGCGGCGCTCGACGCGCCCGACCGTGCGCCCGGCGACGTGCCGGACATCGACACCACGCCCAGGGCGCGTGGCATGTATGGCGAAATCGAACGCGGCATGAAGACATCCTGCAGCAGCGCGTGGCGCAGTATCGCGCCTACATGAAGGAACTGGACGAGGCGCGGCTGTCCGAACTGTTCATCGCCAACCGGCTCGCGCGCGACCGCGGCCTGGTGGAAAGCCGGTTGATCCTGGAGCAATCGCAACGCGTGGTGCGGAAATACAGCCTGCAGAACCAGCGGCTACTGGCGGACGTGCCCGCCATCCTGCGGTCGCTCGACCTGAGCGAGGAGCAGAAGAGCCAGATGGTCGAGGGCGCGATCAAGGCGCGGCCCCGGCAGCAGGCCTCCCTGGCCCGCAACTGGGAACTGGAACGCCAGACACTGGCCGAATTCGAACAAATGATCAATCTGCTCGACGACAACCGCAGCGCGTGGCGCGTGGCGCAGAACGAGATCGTGTTCGATCACGCCAGCCTGCTCGACCGCTTCCGCACCCACCAATTGACCGTGCGCCAATTGACCGAAGCGCGCGCGCGGCTGGAAACGCAGCAATTCGACAGCCTGATCTCGGCGCTGCGCTGAGCCGGGCCGCCGCCGCCCGGGAGGGCCGTTCAGAACGGCTTGACGACCACCAGCGTCACGATGACCGCCGCCGCGATCACGGTGAACGGCGCATACAGGTCCACCAGCGGCGCGCGGCGGGCGCTGCCTTGCGCCTGACGCCGCAGCGCCGCGCTCTGCAACCCGAGCAAGGCCGACAGCGACAGCGCCAGCGCGACCTTGATCCAGATCCAGGTCATGGCGAACCAGCCAAAGGTCAGCGCCAGGTGCAGCCCGACCAGCCAGGCCAGCACCATCGCCGGTGTGGTCACGCACAGGGTCCAGCGGCGCAACGCGCCCAGCATCTTGCGCTCCCTGGGCGCCTCGTCGCTGTCGGGCGGTTGCGACGACAGCAGGAACAGCGACACGAACAGGGAACCGCCCAGCCAGGCGACCACGGCGGCGACATGCAGCATTTTGAGAAGTTGGTAAGTCATGCGCGCGATTATCGCCGCACTGGCGGGCGGCGGGTGGCTCCGGGCCGCATGTGTTTGCGCTACGGCAAAGACCGACGGCGGCCGACGCCGGCCGCCATCGGCATCAGCCCGTCACGGCGTCTGCACGGCTGGCGCGCTGGCCGGGCCGGCCGGGGCCGCAGCCGCCTGCGCGGCACGCTCGCCTTCTTCCCGCGCCAGGCTGCGCCGGTACCTGCCGCAGCCCGCCGCCAACAGGCCGACACAGGCCAGCGTGGCCAGGCCGATCAGCCAGGACATCGAATGCCCCACCGCGGCCGGATCGTGGAACACCCGGTCGGTCAGCAGCGCCACCGCCGTCGTGCCCAGGCCCAGCCCGATCAGGTTGGAGATCAGCAGGAACAACGCCGAGACCTGTGCCCGTAACTGATTCGGCGGCAGGATCTGCATGGCCGCGGTCGAGGTCGGCATGGGAAACGAGGCGAAGAACATTGCCGGCAGCAGCAGCCCCACCGACAGCCACAACCCGTCCACCTGGGTGAAAGCCACCGCCGGCAGCGCCATGCCGAGCGCGCCGATGACACCGGCGCGCAGCGGCGCGTCGCTGTAGCCGCGCCGCGCCAGCCAGTCCATCAGCCAGCCGCCGCAGAACACGCCGGCGGTGTTGGCCACCAGCACCACCGTGCCCAGCATGTAGCCCGCCTGCACCGGCGACAGGCCGAACTTGCGCATGTAGAAGGCCGGTGTCCAGCCCAGCAGGCAGAACAGGATCATGGCGTAGAACGAGAACCCCAGGTAATGACAGCAGAAGGTGCCGCGATGCCGGCCCAGGAAGCGGAACACGTCGCCCGCGGTGGGCTTCTGCACCTGGCCGCTGGCATCGCGGCGCAGGCCCTTGCGCTGCGGATCGCGCACGGTCAGCAGGATCAGTAGCGCCACCAGCACGCCGGGCAGGCCGACGATGAAGAACGTCACCTGCCACGGCCGCAGCGTGCCCAACCCGGGCACGGGCACGCTGTCGACGCTCTTGAGCAGGTCAATGACGTAGCCGCCTATCAGGAACGCCAGGCCGCCGCCGATGAACGAGCCGATCGAATAGATGCCTACCGCGCGGCCCAGCTTGTGGCGCGGGAACATGTCGCTGAGCATGGAATACGTGGCCGGCGACAACGCGGCCTCGCCCACGCCGACGCCGATGCGCGCCAGGAACATCTGGCCGAAGTTCTTCGACAGGCCGCAGGCAGCGGTCGCCAGGCTCCAGAAGGCCACGCCGATGGCAATGATGCGGGGCCGCGACCAGCGGTCGGCGAGCAGCGCGATGGGAATGCCCATGAAGGCGTAGAACAGCGAAAAAGCCAGCCCGTGCAGCAGGCTGAACTGGGTGTCCGAAAGCTGCAGGTCGCGCTTGATGGGCTCGATCATCAGCGCCAGGATCTGCCTGTCGACGAACGAAAATATGTACGCTAGCATGCAGATCAGGACGACATACCATTCGTAGGCATAGAGTTTCTGCGCCGCGTCGTTTCCGGTATCGCCCGTCATGTTCTTCCCTTGTATCGCAATGGGATCGCGCCGGCCGCATCGAGGCTCGGGCGACGTCCCGCTGTCTGGTTCGCCATTCCGATGGCTGCATCTGTTGTATGCCTTTGCGCCGGCCGGCTCTATACCGGGCGCGCAACGGCTATTCCCGGGGCGCAGGAAAGCATGTTCCACGATACCTATCCGCTGCAACGCCATTGCCTGCTGGATTCGGGCAACCTCTCCGAAATCACCGACCAGGTCAGCCAGCACCTGTGGTCGCACCGCATGTGCGTGGCACGCGGCGACCCGCTGCAATCGCGCCTGTATGGCGTGTTCTTCGGCAGCGCCGCGCTGTTCGACCTGCACTACGGCGCCGAGGTCGAGATCGATGCCGGCGACATCGCCCGCTATTACCTGGTGCGGGTCACGCTGCAAGGCGCCGGACAGGTCACGCTGGGCAAGCGCAGCGCGGCCCTGCGCGAAGGCGGCCTGACCATCTCGTCGCCGTCCGAGCGCAGCGTCCTGCGCATCGGCCCCGATTGCCGCAGCATGATCCTGCGGGTCGAACGCGAGGCCCTGGAGCGCCAATTGCAACAGATGCTGGATCGCCCCCTCAGGCAGGCGCTGGTGTTCGACCTGGAGGCGGCGCCCGGCTCGGCCGGCCTGGCGGCGGTGCAGGAGACGCTGGACTACCTGTGCCGCCTGTACCAGCATCCCGCCATCGAAGGCGTGACGCAGACGCTGGCGGCGGGCTTTTCCGACTACCTGATCTCGCTGCTGCTGATGCAATTGCCGCACAACTATTCCGAGGCGCTGCGCGCCGACCGGCGCCAGCCGCTGCCGCTGCACGTGCGGCGCGCGCGCGACTACATCGAAGAGCACATCGACGCGCCCATCGCCCTGCCCGAACTGGCCGCGCATTGCGGCGTGTCGATCCGCACGCTGCAAAATGGCTTCACGCAGTTCCTGCGGCAAAGTCCCAGCGATTACCTGCGCAACCGCCGCCTGGCGCTGGCGCACGCGGCGCTGGGCAGCGCCGGCGACGGCGACAGCGTGACCGACATCCTGCTGCGCTGCGGCGTGACCAGCTTCGGCCATTTCGCCACGCACTACCGCAAGCGCTACGGCTGCCTGCCGTCCGACACGCTGCGGCAGGGCCGCGCCCGCGCCGGTTGAAGGGCGGAGCACGAGGCTTGTTCAAGCGTGGGGCGCAAGGCCGATTGCGGTAACGGGCCGCGCCCCGCCGCGCATTCCCTTGCCGATTCCGTATTCCGCTTGCGCCTGCGGCGCAGTCCGCCGCGCCAGCCCTCGCTAGGATCGAAGCTCTTACGAAGGAGTTCGATCATGCGCATCGGCGTTATTGGAGGCGGCCACGGCTGCTACGCGGCGGCCGCCGACCTGGCGGAAAAAGGGCATCAAGTGCGACTGTGGCGCCGCGACGGGGCGGCCTTCGACGGCCTGCGCCGCGTCGGCGCGCTGGAGGTCACCGACTATCGCGGCACCCGCCGCATCGCGCTGGGCGACGGCCCCGGCCAGATCGAACTGGCGGCCACGCTGGCGGATGCCTCGGCGGACGCGCCGCTGCTGGTGATTCCGCTGCCGTCCACCACGCACGCGGCGCTGGCGCCCGAGCTGGCGCCGCACCTGCGCGACGGCCAGGTGGTGTTCCTGCCGCCCGGCACCTTCGGCAGTTACCTGTTTGCCCGCGCCCTGAAGGACGCCGGCAACCCCGCCGAGGTCGCCTTTGCCGAGACCGGCACCCTGCCCTACCTGGCGCGCAAGCACGGCGACCGCATCGTCATCAGCGCCTACGCCACCCGCCTGCCCACCGGCGTGTTCCCGAGCCGCCTGGCCGGGTCCGCGCTGGCAACGCTGGCGCAGGCCTATCCGAGCATCGAGCCGATCGAGGACGCCCTGTCCGGGGCGCTGATGAACGCCGGCCCGGTGATCCATCCGCCGCTGATCCTGATGAACGCCGGGCCGCTGGAACACTTCGAGCGCTGGGACATCCACAACGAAGGCACCCAGCCCTCGATCCGGCGCGTGACCGACGCCCTGGACGCCGAACGCATCGCCATCCGCACGGCGCTGGGCTATGCCGCGCCGCACTTTCCGCTGGCCGACCACTACGCCAGCGAGGGCGATGAATGGATGTATGGCCGCGGCGCCCACGGCAAGCTGACCGACAGCGGCGACTGGCGCGAAACCATCGACCTGGGCACGCACCGCTACATGCTGGAAGACACGCGCCTGGGCCTGTCGTTCCTGGTATCGACGGGGCGCTGGGCGGGCGTGTCCACGCCAGTGGCGCAAGGCCTGCTGAGCGTGGCCTCGGCCGTGGCCGGCCGCGACCTGTACGCCGAGGGCCGCACGCTGGAAGCGCTGGAACTGGCTCAGCTCACGCGCGAAGCCATGGCCACGCTGCTGGCGCGGGGAGTTTGAGCATGGACAAGACCTTGTGCGTGGCCGGCGCCGGCCGCATGGGCATCGGCATCGCGCTGTCGTACATCCATGCCGGGCTGGATGTCACGCTGATCGACACCAAGCCGCGCGCGGCCAGCGCCCGGGCCCAGTACTTCGCCGGCGTGCTCGGCGCGCTGCGGCGCGAACTCGGCACGCTGGCGCGTCTGGGACTGCTGGAGGCAGCGCAGGTCGACACCGCGCTGGGCCGGGTGCGCCTGGCGGCGCGTGACGAGGCGGCCGGCGACCTGGCCCGCGCCCGTGTGGTGTTCGAGGCCGTGCCTGAACAACTGGACGCCAAGCGCGAAGCCTTCGGCTGGCTCGGCCGCGCCTGCGCCGCCGACAGCGTGATCGCCTCCACCACCTCGACCTTTCTCGTCACCGAACTGGCCGACATGATGCGCGAGCCGGGACGCTTCCTGAATGCGCACTGGCTCAATCCCGCGTACCTGATCCCGCTGGTGGAGGTGAGCCGCGGCCCGCGGACCACCGAGGCGGCCTTGCAGGACCTGCTGGCGGTGTTGCGCCTGGCCGGCAAGACGCCGGTGCAGTGCGCGCCCGCGGCCGGCTACATCGTGCCGCGCATCCAGGCGCTGGCCATGAACGAGGCGGCCCGCATGGTCGAGGAAGGGGTGGCCAGCGCCGAGGACATCGACACCGCCGTGCGGCTGGGCTTCGGCCTGCGCTTCTCGGTGCTGGGCCTGCTGGAGTTCATCGACTGGGGCGGCGGCGACATCCTCTACTATGCCTCGCGCTACCTGTCCGGCGCGCTCGATGCGCGCTTCGCGGCGCCGGCCATCATCGAACGCAACATGGAACAGGGCCGCAATGGCCTGCGCGAAGGGCAAGGCTTCTACGACTATGCCGGCATGGACGTGGAGGCGTACAAGCTGCGGCGGCTGGGCGAGCTGTGCGCGCGGCTGGAAATCATGGGTTTGCTGCCGAAGTTCGATGGCGCCCGCAGGCAGGGCGCGGCCTGCGGCAACCCGGACGCGGCCTGATGCACCGGCGCCGCGCGGCGCCGTGCCAGCGGTCCGCCGCTAGCTGAATGCTCAGGGCGCCAGCGCCCCGAGCACCCGCAGCGCCAGCCGCACCCGCGCCTCATTGGGATAGTTGCGGTTGGCCAGGATCACGATGCCGAGCTGGCGCGACGGCACGAACGCCACGTAGGCGCCGAAGCCATTGGTGGCGCCGGTCTTGTTGATCCATACCGCCTGCTGCGGCGCCAGCGGTGGTTGCAGGGCCTTGACCGGCAGGGTCTCGAAGGCGACCTGGGCGGAATTGCCGTGCACCACGTCTTGCACCGACACGGGATAGTGGTACTGCTCCCACACCAGGTCCTGCGTCATCGCGCCAAGCTGGTAGTAGCCGGCGTGGGTGGCGGCGATGGCGTGCCGGAGCGTGGCATCGACCGGCGCGGTGCCCAGGTTGATCTCGACGAAGCGCAGCATGTCGCGGGCGCTGGACTTGACGCCGTAGGCCTCGTCGGCCAGCACGCCCGGACGCAGGCGTATGGGCGCATCGCGCTTGTCGTAGCCTTGCGCGTAATCGGCCATTTTCTGCGGCGGCACCTCCAGGTAGGTGTTGCGCAGGCCCAGCTTGGGCAACAGCCCCTGCTCCAGCGCCGCCACGTAAGGCTGCCCCAGCGCGCGGGCCGCCACCACGCCCAGCATGCCGATGCCGGGATTGGCGTAGGTACGCTTGGCGCCGGGCGCGTACCGCGGCGTCCAGGCTTTCAGGTAATCCATCATCTGCGCCATGTCTTGCACCGTATCCGGCACCTGCAGGGGGAAACCGCCGCTGGTGTGCGTGGCCAGATTCACCAGCGTCTGCTTGGCGAATGCACTGCCTCGCAGCTCGGGCAGCCACTTGGACGGACTGTCGTCCAATGACAGGCGGCCGGTCGCCTGCGCGTAGGCGGCCAGCGTGACGGTGAAGGTCTTGCTGATCGATCCGAGTTCGAACAGGGTGTCGCTGGAGACCGGGCGACGCGGCTCGCGCGAGGCATCGCCGTAATTGAAGAAGCGCTGTTGGCCGTTGCGGCTGACGCCGATGGCCATACCGGCGATGCCGTACTGGCGCATGACCTCGGCCACGGCCGCGTCGACGGCGATGGTGGCGCGATCGGCCCTGGCAGGCGTTCCGGCCGGGGGCGTGGCGGCAGCCGGAGAGGCCGTGGCGGCCGCGGCCAGGGCCATCGCCAGGGCGGCAAACAACAGGGAACTGCGGGGCGTTGCCGGAGCGCGCATGCGGGATCGTCCTATCGCTGGAAGCCGGCGCGGGCCGGCGGATGAGGCGCCCAGTGTAGAGCCAATTCCTTTCCGCCCTGGTATTAACCCTGAGTCCCGCCCGCGACGAATTTGGCTATTCTCGGTGCGTCGATTCAAAACCCCGCAGAAGAGTCCCGCCCCCGTGGCGGGCGCCGACGGAGCAACCGCCCCGGAAACTCTCAGGCAACAGGACTGCGCGGTCTAGACAATCTGGAGAGAGGCGCCTGGCGCCCACCGAAGGGGAACCCGCGCCGCCGCGCCCGGGTGAAGCTCTCAGGTACAGAGACAGATGGGGTGCCGCGATCATTAGGTCGTGGCCACGCCATCTGGAGCCATCATGCCCCGCATCGCCATCATCGGCGCCGGTATCACCGGCGTCACGTCCGCCTACGCCTTGAGCAAACTGGGCTACGACGTCACCGTCTACGACCGCCAGCGCTATCCCGCCATGGAGACGTCCTTTGCCAACGGCGGCCAGTTATCCGCCAGCAATGCCGAAGTGTGGAACAGCGCCGCCACCATCATGAAAGGCCTGCGCTGGCTGGGCCGCCACGACGCGCCGCTGCTGCTCAATCCGCGCCCGAGCTGGCACAAGTATTCGTGGCTGGCCCAGTTCATGGGGCAGATCCGCAACTACCGCCAGAACACCATCGCCACCACCCGCCTGGCGATCGAGGCGCGCCAGCACCTGTACGCCATGGCCGAGGCGGAAGGCATCGACTTCGACCTGGAGCGCCGCGGCATCCTGCACATCTACCACGATGCCGCCAGCTTCGAGACCGCGCGCCGCGCCAACGCGCTGCTGCGCGAGGGCGGGCTGGAGCGGCACGCCGTCACGCCGGAGGAAATCCGCGGCATCGAGCCGACGCTGCAAACGCCCTGCCACGGCGGCTTCTATACGCCGTCCGATGCCACCGGCGACATCCACAAGTTCACCAGCGGCCTGGCGCAAGCCTGCGCGCGCCGCGGCGTGCGCTTCGAACAGGACGCGGACATCCGCGCCATCAGCCGCGACGGCCTGCCCTACGTGCTGGATATCGCGCGTGAAGAGGGCGCGCGGCGCGAACAGCACGAGGCCGACGCCATCGTGGTCTGCGCCGGCGCCGCCAGCCGCCGGTTCGCGCGGCAATTGGGCGACAGGCTGAACATCTATCCGGTCAAGGGCTATTCGATCAGCGTGCACCTGGACGACGCCGCCAGCCAGGCCGCCGCGCCCAGCGTGAGCCTGCTGGACGAGGCCGCCAAGATCGTCACCAGCCGCCTGGGCGACCGTTTCCGCGTGGCCGGCACGGCCGAGTTCAATGGCTTCAACCTGGACATCCGCGCCGAGCGCATCCAGCCGCTGGTGGACTGGACCCGCCGCCACTTTCCCGGCGTGCGCACGGCGCGCGTGGTGCCGTGGTGCGGTCTGCGGCCGATGATGCCCGACATGATGCCGCGCGTGGGGCCGGGCAAGCGGCCGGGCGTGTTCTACAACACCGGCCATGGACACCTGGGATGGACGCTGTCGGCGGCAACGGCGCAAATGCTGGCGGTAAGCGTGCGGGAGGGGATGGGACTGTCGTAAAGCCATTGCGGCAGACCACAGGCCTGGGCCGGGCCGGACGCGGACCGGTCCTCAATGCCCCAGCAGCCGCGGCAGCGACGAAGCCAGCAGCGTCAGCCCCGAGCAGGTCAGCAGCCCCAGCACCAGGCGCCGGAAGGTGACCTCCGAAATGCCGATGTACAGGCGCGTGCCCAGCAGCGTGGGGATCAGCATGGCCGGCGCCACCACCGCGAACATGGGCGCCATGTCGCGCGTGACGATGCCGGTGGCCAGATAGGTGGCCATGGTCACGGCCAGCATCGACAGGTTGAAGTTCTGGATCACGGCGCGCTGCGTGTCCTTGTTGAAGCCGCGCAGGGTGCACCACAGCGTCGGCACGCTGCCGGCAAAGCCGCCGATGCCGCCCAGCACGCCGCCCACCAGCCCCACCGCGCCATCGCCCCAGCGGTTGCCGCCGACGCGCGGCAGCCGCTGCGCCATCAGCATCACGGGGCACCACAGCGCCAGCAGCGCGCCCAGCACCGCCTTGAACCAATCCATGTCCAGGTGCGGCAGGACCAGGACGCCCAGCGGAATGCCCGCCAGCCCGCCCAGCAGGAACGGCCACAGCAGCGCCCAGTCGAAGCCGCGCCGCACCGAGAACACCGCCAGCAACTGCCCGGTGAGCGCGCCGAATACCGCCAGCGCCGCCGCCAGCCGCGGGTCCAGCACCCAGGCCCAGAACGACATGGACACCATGCCGAAGGCAAAGCCCGACAGGCCCTGCACGAACCCCGCCACGGCTGCGCCGATGGCGACTATCCACACCGCATCCATTGCCCTGCGTCTCCTTGTTGCCGCGTCCGCTGGCGGGCCCCATGGCGCGCCCGGATCTCGTGACGGCAGATTCTAGGCGCGCATCGCGGCGGCTCTATTTGAAGTGTTGATGAAGCGATAGGTTTTCGGTGATGGCGGCCGGCATCACAGGAAGATCGTGCCGCGCAGGTACAGCGCGGCCTGGCCGCTGATGACGACGCGGCCGTTGTCGCGCAGCTCGCATCGCAGTTGACCCTTGCGCGCCCCGCCCTGCTCGGCGCTCAGCACGGTTTTGCCCAGCCGTTGGCCCCAATAGGGCGCCAGCGACGTGTGCGCCGAGCCGGTCACCGGGTCTTCATTGACGCCGACGCGCGGGCCGAACCAGCGCGACACGAAGTCATGGCGGGTGGACGGCGCCGTCACCGCCACGCCGCGCACGTCGAATGCCGCCAGCGCGGCGAAGTCGGGCGCGAGGCCGTCGATCAGGCTTTCGTCGTCGATCACAACCAGGTAATCGTCGGTGCGGTACAGCGCGCGCGCCGCCGGCAGGCCGAGCGCCCGCAGCAGGCCGTCGGGGATGGCTTCGGCCACCGGCCGCTTGGCGGGGAAGTCCATCGCCAGCCCGTCGCCGGCGCGCCGCACCTGCAGTTCGCCGCTGCGCGTGGCAAAGCGCAGCACTTCTTCGCCGGCGCCCAATTGCTCGAACAACACCCAGGCGGTCACCAGGGTCGCGTGGCCGCACAGGTCGACCTCGACCGCCGGCGTGAACCAGCGCAGCTCGTGGACGTCGCCGCGGCGCACGACGTAGGCGGTCTCGGACAGGTTGTTCTCCGCGGCGATGCGTTGCAGCGTGGCGTCCGGCAGCCACGCCTGCAGCGGCACCACGGCGGCGGGATTGCCGCCGAACGGCGCGGCGGAAAAGGCGTCTACCTGGTAGAGATCGAGTTGCGGCATGGAGAATCCTGGAAAAACGGTGGAGACGGGACGGCGCCGCCAAGCCGCATTTTGCTACGAAACGCCCGCGACTTCCCGCAGCAGCGCCTCCAGCCGGTCCAGGTCCGCGTCCTGGCGCGCGCTGTAGCCAATTACCACGCCCGCCGGCCAGGACACGCGCCGGCAGAATTGCGCGACCGGCTGCAGGCCCAGGCCCTGCGTGTGCGCCCGCGCCAGCAACGCCGCCACGTCGAAGCCGGGCGGCGGCCACCACACCAGGTGAAAGCCCGCATGCTCACCGCTGACGCGCAGCGCCGCCACGCCCACCGCCTGGCGCAACATGCGCAGCACCCGATCGCGCCGCTGCGCATAGACCGGCCGCGCTCGTCGCACGTGGCGCGCGAAGCTGCCGTTCTCCAGGAACGCCGCCAGCGTCATCTGCTCGACGATGCTGCCGGAGCGGCCCGTCAGGTAGCGGGCGCGGGCAAAGTCCGCCACCAGCGGCCGGGGCAGCACCGCGTAGCCGATGCGCAGGGCGTTGAACAGGGTCTTGTTGAAGCTGCCGCAGTGGATCACGCGGTCGGCGCGGTCCAGGCTTTTCAGGGCAGCCAGCGGCGCGCCGTCGTAGTTGAATTCGCTGTCGTAGTCGTCGTCCAGGATCCAGCAACCGGCTTGCTCGGCCCAGTCCAGCAGCTCCAGGCGGCGCGACACCGGCATGGTGACGCCGGTGGGCGACTGGTGCGCCGGCGTCACATGCACCAGCCTGACGCCGCGATGGCGGCGGGCGCGCGCCACCGAAAAGCCGTGCTGGTCGATGACCACCGGCACCACGCGCCGCGTGTACTGGCTGAACAGCGGCATGGCGTTGAGGTAGCCGGGGTCTTCCACCAGCACCTTGTCGCGCGGCGTGAGCAGAAGGCGCCCGCTGAGATCGAGGCCGTCGCGGATGCCGGTCAGCACCACCACTTGGTCGGCATCGCAGGCAATGCTGCGCGCCGCGCCTAGATAGCGCGCGATCTGTTCGCGCAGGGGATACCAGCCCTGCGGATCCTCGCGCGCCAGTTGCGCCGCCGTCAGCCGCCGGGCGCTGGCCAGCAGGCCCTGGCGCCAGGCCGTCATGGGAAACAGCGAGGCGTCGGCGCCGCGCGCGGTGAAAGGCGGTTCGTGCCGCAAGGGAGGAACCGAACGGTCGGCATCCCGCGGGGCCGAGCGCGGCGCGCCGCGCGTGGCGGCAGCGGGCGCAATGGCCGTATCGCCCGACAGTCCGTGGCGAAAGAAATTGTCCGGGATGACCGCCGCCACATAGGTGCCGGACCCGACCGCGCCGGCGGTATAGCCTTCGCCGCGCAACTGATCGTAGGCGGCCTCGACGGTGGAACGGGCAACATGCCAGCGCGCCGCCAGACTGCGGGTGGACGGCAGCCGCCCGCCCGAGGGCAGGACGCCGCGCAGGATGCGCTCGCGGATCTGGCGGTACACCCAGGACTGCTTGGATTCGTCCGGGCGCGGCGGATCGACCGGCAGGTCCAGGCTGGCCTCCTGGCGAGTATCGCGCGAAAGTGGCTTGGTCTGGTTCATGAAAATGGCCCTATTTCATCGAGCCATTCTATCGCTACATTGCCCCATCGCCCCCCGGGGCACGCCACCGGAATCGCGCCATGTCCACGCCCGCCCACACCATCATCCTCGAGCACGGCCGCTTCACCAACGATGGCAGCACCTCGATCCTGGAAGCCGCGCTGGCCCAGGGCGTGGCCGTGCCGTTTTCCTGTCAGCGCGGCGAGTGCGGTTCATGCCGGGCCCAGGTGGCCGGCGGCGCCTACGCCCGCATCGCGCCGCCCACCGAGCGCACCTATGTCACCGCCGCCGACGAACTCCTGATGTGCCAATGCCGCGCGGCCGGCGACCTGACGCTGCGCTTCCCGCACTGGCAGGCGCCGCCGCAACCGGCGCGCCACTATCCGGCAACGGTGCTGTCGCGGGTGCCGCTGACGGCCGACGTGACCCAGCTGATCGTGGCGCCCCGCGACGCCGCCGGGACCTTCACCTGGCAGGCCGGACAGCACGTGCGCATCCTGATGGAAGATGGCGGCGAGCGCCCGTTCTCCATCGCCAGCGTGCCGGCCACGGCCGGCCCCGCCCGGCTCGAATTCCACATCCGGCGCATGCCCGACGGCGGTTTCACCGAACGGGTGCTGCCGCACCTGATGCCCGGCGATACGCTCACCCTGGCGGGCCCGCACGGCGCCTGCGTCTGGCCGGCGCGGGGCTGGGCCGAGGCGGTCCAGGAGCTGGTGCTGCTAGCCACCGGCACCGGCTATGCCGGCGTCCACGCGATCATGATGGCGGCATTGCAGGACCCGCGCATCAGGCGCGTCACGCTCTACTGGGGCGGCCGCGACGAGGACGACTGCTACGCGGGCCCGCTGCTCAACGCGCTGCAAGGCAAGCACAGCGGGTTCCAATGGCAGGCGGTGCTGTCGCGAGCATCCGCCACGCCCGCCTGGCACGTGCAGGACGCCGCCCTGGCCGCGGACCACGACTGGCCGCGCACGGTGGCCTACGCCTGCGGCAACCCGGCCATGGTGCGCGCGGCGCGGGATCGGTTGTGCGCGGCCGGCCTGCCGCCGGACCGCTTCGTGTCCGAGGCCTTCGTGCCGGCGCGGGACCGGCCCGCCACGCGCGTCGCGCCGGCCCCCGCCCACCCGTGGGAGCAGGTGGGCCCGCGCTTCAGCCTGGACGGTATCCTCGACGCCCGCCGCCGCTCGCGCGAGGCGGTGCGCGAGATTGCCGCGCTGCTGCGGCCCGGCATGACCACGCGCGAGGCGGTCACGGCGGCCGATGCCCACCTGCGACGCATGGGCGCCTCGCACAACTGGCACCCGACCTACGTGCGCTTCGGCCCCGACTCGCAGTCGCCGGCGGTGCAGCCCACCGACTTCCAGCGCCGGCTGCGCGACGATGACGTGTTCGTGGTGGACATCGGCCCGGTCTGGGACGGTTACGAGGGCGACTATGGCGATACCTTCGTGCTGGGCGCGGATGCCGACCGCCGGCGCTGCGCCGAAGCCGCGCGCCAGGTGTTCCGGCGCACCCGCGAGGACTGGCTGCGCGGGCTGACCGGCGCGGCCCTGTACGACCGCGCCGAGGCCTACGCGCGCGACTATGGCTGCGAGCTGGTGCGCGAGGTGCCGGGCCACCGGGTGGCGGATTTTCCGCACGCGCTGTACGGCCGGCACCGGCTGGCGCAGGCCGAATTCGTGCCGGCCGACGGCATCTGGGTGCTGGAGATCCAGGTGCGCGACCGGACGCTGCCGATCGGCGCGTTCTACGAGGACGTGCTGTTGCGGGAGATGGCGGACGCGGCAGCTTGACCGGACTCAGGGTTTGTCCCAATGCCCGGCCTGTCGATCCGCCCCAAGCTCATACGTCGTCCCGATACGCACCACTTCCTTCAAAGGCGGATTCATCATGACGACTGGCACTGTTACCCTGCATCGCGTCCTGCGCGCATCACCCGACACCGTTTACCGCGCCTTCCTTGAGCCGGACGCGGTCGTGCGCTGGCTGCCCCCGTACGGCTTTACCTGCGAGGTCTTCGAGCTCGATGCCAAGGTCGGCGGCAGGCACCGCATGGCATTCCGCAATTTCGGCACCGGCCACGCCCACGGCTTCGGCGGCGAATACCTGGAACTGGTGCCGGGCGAGAAGATCCGCTACACCGACGAGTTCGACGACCCGAACCTGCCGGGCCGGATGCAGACCACGATCACCTTGCGCAAGGTGTCCTGCGGCACGGAGATGACCGTGGTGCAGGAGAACATCCCGGCAGTGATTCCGCCAGAGATGTGCTGCCTGGGCTGGCAGGAATCACTGGCCCAGCTTATGCGGCTGGTCGAGCCGCAGATTCCCGACTGAGGCCGATCAGCCTGCGCGTTCGGCCAGCTCGTCCAGCAGCTCTGCCGACGGCACGAAGAACAGGCTGCCGGTGACGGCGCGGCTGTAGTCGAGCAGGCGGTCGTAGTTGCCGGCAGGACGGCCCACGAACATGTTCTCGAGCATCTGTTCGATCGGCTTGGGCGAACGCGCGTAGCCGATGAAATAGGTGCCGAATTCGCCGGCGCCGGCGCGGCCGAACGGCATGTTGTCGCGCAGGATCTTGATCTCCTGGCCATCTTCTTCCAGCGTGGTCAGGGCGCTGTGCGAGTAGGACGGCTTGACGTCGTCGGGCAGCTCGACGTTGGTGAGCTTGCGGCGGCCGATGATGAGTTCCTGCTGTTCGGTGGACAGCTTTTCCCAGGCGCTCATGTCGTGCAGATACTTCTGCACCAGCACGTAGCTGCCGCCGGCGAAGGCTTCGTCCTCGTCGCCGATCAGGGTGTAGCCGGGCAGTTCGAACCCCTGCGGGTTCTCGGTGCCGTCGACGAAGCCGATGATGGCGCGCCGGTCGAAGTAGCGGAAGCCGTGCACTTCATCGACCACCGTGGCCGCCGAGCCCAGCGCGGCCACCAGCAAGGTGGCCAGCTCGAAACAGGCGTCCATGGCTTCGGCGCGGATGTGCAGCAGGATGTCGCCCGGCGTCGACACGGCGACGCGCTCGCCCGTGCCGATCTCGCGGAACGGATGCAGGCCGGCGGGCCGCGGCGCGCCGAACAGCGCGTCCCAAGCGGCCGAGCCGAAGCCACAGACACAGGACAGGTCGGCGGCCACCGCGCGCGTGCCGACGGTGCGCGCCAGGTTGCCGACGTCTTCACACCAGGCGCGCACGGCGGCGGCGTTGTCGGCGCCGGGGTTCAGCGTGGCGACGATGAAGATCGCGTAGCGGGCGTTGGGGCTGAGGACGGCTTGCGGTTCCACGGGTTTTTCAGGCATGGGATTCGATGGGGCCGGCGGCGGCCCGCGAGAAAGAAAAGGGGCGCTGGCAATATAGCCGATGCGGTCGCAGACCCGCGGCACGGGCGTGGCGGCGGGCGCCGCGGCTCATGCGGCGCCGCGTTCGCCACGAGCGGTCGGCGGGGCCAGTTCGGCGAGCAGTTCTTCCAGTTCCTGGCAATGGGTGCGGTCGTGCTCGAACAGCTCGCGCACGATCTGTTCGAGCGTCATGCGGTGCAGGCCGTCGCGCAGGCCGCACCGCGCCAGCGCCGTCGCGTCCAGCTTGCGCAGCGAGGCGCACAACTGCGCCCGGCCGCGGCGGAACGAGGCCAGCGCGGCGTCCGGGTCCTGCTCCTGGTAATCGCGCTCGGCCGCCAGGGCGCTGCCGTCGACGGAATCGATGCGCGGCAGCGCCGCGGCGAGAATGGCCTCGATGCGCTGGACGAACACGGTATCCAGGCCGCGCAGGAGGCAGACGTGTTCGGTGGCCGAAAACCCGGTTCCCTCGGGCCGGCGGGTACGCCACGGCGCCGGCACGCGCGCCATCAGGCTGGCCACGGCGTCCGGCATGCGCGCCAGCCCGTCGATGACCCCGGCGAACGGCAGCGCCACGGGCCGTGGGCTGAACACCGCGCCATAGCTGAAGATCGCGCCCGCCACGCGGCCGCGCGCCTGCACCACCTCATGACCATGGCGCCGCATCAGGTCGGCCACGAGCGCGCCGCAGAACTGCCGCGCGGTAGTGTCCGCCGCGACTTCGGGAAACATCGTTTCGACGTCGTCGCTGATGGCGGCGACGGCGGCCACGCCGACCCGCGACAGCGCCGCGTACTCGAGGTAGCGGCCCGGCTCGTCAATCAGGGCCTCGAGCTGCTGCCCGAGAGGGGTGGCGCGGAATCGGTCGAAACGGGAATGCATGGGGCGGGGTGGCCGGTAACTGCTCAAAACGATACGTTGCTGGCCGACCACCGTCAAGACCGGAAGGATGCCGGAGCGCCGGCCGGACCGACAGTGATGGCGGCGCGCCGGACCGTGGCGGACATGATGGCGCTCCCGTGCGTTGCGTTCAGTGTTGGCCGGCCTGTTCCCCTGCAGATGGGCCTGCGGCCGGCGCAATTGCCGCGACGGCGTTGCACCGCGGCCAATCTGCCAATTTGTGCTGCCGTGCCACGGCACGGGTCATGTCAAGGACGAAAGATCTGCTTGACCAAAAACGCTTCAAGTCCTTCGTTCAGGGTCTGGACGATGCCCCCATTGGGTGTCGCCCACAACAGGATTCGTCGACTGCCATTGTCATACAGGTAGTAGCGCCCGTCACCCGCATCGACCAGCGGCACCGCGAGCCTGGGATAAGTCGCGTCGCGGCTCAGATCGGCGTACATGTTCCGCACATTCAAGTAATAGTCCGGCGGAACTCCCAACCCGTAGGTTTCAGTGGCGCCAAACACAATGACGCCGAACGTGGACAGATAATCGACGTATTCATCGGCCAAAGCGAAGCCCAGGCTCTCTCCCAGCTGCTGAATATCCTCGCCCCGGGCGGGACGAATGGTGGCATGGTTGCGCTCGACCAGCGCGGTAAGTTCGTTCATGACGTTTCCCGATCACGTTGATTATCAATCTGCGTGGCACGCGCCTTCCAATGGTCGCCACGCTCGTCGCCAAAATTTCCCCGATCGATCTCCGATTCCTTCAATTTATTGTGCAGGATATTGTCATTGCCGTTGCCCCGATGCTCCGAACCCGTTAGTTCGGCAAGGGGAGAATCCTGCGACTGGCCTATATGGTGAAGCTCTATGGGTTTCCCGCCGTCGTCGAGCGGCGCACGGCCATCCCGCATTCTTTCCAGATTGGTCTTGCCGAACGCATCCTCCCGGTCATAATCGATATCACCGCGGATCAACACGTCCTTTCCATTGACCGTCTCTGGTTTCAAATCCGCATTTTCATAAATATTCGCTTCGGCGTCGCTACCGATGGCGTCCAGAATCGTGTCCGGGTAGCCGAGGCTCTCAAGCCGGTCCCGTCGCTCATCGCTCATCGGCGGTAGATCCTGGCGCATGTCTTGCGTCACCACCATCGGCCGGTCCAGTTCCGCGATCAGTACGCATTTTCCTGGCATATCCCAGGCCAACTGCGCCAGACGGCACGGGGCATCGCCGCCAACGGCCCGCAGGTGTTCGAAATTCATGCTGATTTCCTGTTTTCGATGTTGGTGCGCCAAGCGGCGTAGATCTCCAGGTGGCTGTCGCGTTGCAGACTATAGTCTTTCATCACGCACTGCTGTATCGCCAAGCAAAGGTCATCCTCCACATGCCGGACCAGCGCCCTGACGATGGCGTCCAGGCCCGCCTGCAGCTGTTCATAATCCGCTGCTGTTTCGATCAGTTTGCGTATCTCGGGTCGGCATCCAAGCACATTGACGACCAGGCGGGCCAGGCTTTCAAATGCTTGCGGCTGCCATAGGACAATGGCTTCCCCCTGACGGAACATGCGTAGTACGTCATGCACCGCAATCTTGTCCGGCGCCCGCAGGGGCAGCTCACGCAAGCCGCGCTCCACAACACCCGGATCCACCGGATAGGGCGCATGAACCCGTTTTGCCAATAACAAGCGCAGCGCCTGGTGATTGAACGTCTCGCGCGCGAAACTTGCCTCTTGCCGCGGCACCTCATAGGCATAGGGACGTGTCTCGCCCTCGAACTTCGTCACCTGGCAAAGCACGGGCTCCAGCCAGTCGTTCTGGTGCACGACGGCCACGCCCTTGGGCAAGCGCGCAATCTCTTCCAGCTGTTCATCACGCAGCCCGGCCGATTTGCCGATCAGACGCCGGTCCGCCTCGTCGGGCAGGCGCATGATGATCTTGGTGTTCGTATTACGGATCGCCGCGACATCGACCGCGTTGGGAGACTGATCGACAATGATGAACCCTTCCCCATAGGTGCGCATTTCGGCGATGGCGTTGGTCAGCATTTCGACCGACTTCCCTGCCACGCCCGCGCCTTCGGCGCCCGTGCCGACGGGGTCGCGCTTCAGAAGATGATGCGCCTCCTCAAGCACCGTGACGTGGCGCAGGGGTTGGTTCATGCCTCCTTTCGCCATCCGGTGTTCATTCAAGCGCATGACCAGGACGCCCATGATCAAAGCCTTGGTCTCCGCGGAACCGACACGGCTCAGATCGACAATGGCGGAACGTTCGAACAGATCGTCGGCATCAATCTCGTCGGCGGCGAAGATCCGGCCATTCAGGCCATTGGTCAGGGATTGGACCCGGGTCGTCAACGAGCCGATATAGTTGCCTTTCACTTCCTGTGAATAGACCGACGCATCGATCACGCTGTGCAACGTGGCAAGCAGATCGCCGAAACTCGGATATAGATCCGCGTAGCCAGGATTGACGGACAGTTCCAGATCCCAGCCACACTGCTCGTAGGCAAGCAGCAGGGCCTCTTTCAATACCGCCGGCATTGCCGCGTACATGGGCCAGCAGACACTGAAAATCTCGATCAGGCGATCCACGTGCTCGAGCACATGAATGGCTTCAGGAAAGCGGAATGGATTGATGCGCAACAGTTCGGAGTGCGCCGGATTCGTGCCATACACCCTGACGCGGGGATTGTGGCCGAATACGTGCTTGTACTCGCCCTTGGCCGGTTCGATGACCAGGAACGGGATTTCGTTGGCCTCGATCTGGCTGAGAATCTGGTACATCGTGTTGCTCTTGCCTGCGCCCGTCGATCCGCTGACAAAGACGTGGCTCGTCAACTGGTCCAGCGCAAGAGTGATGCTTTGCGGAAGGTTCTCCCAGAGGTGGCGCATCTGTCCCAGCTTCAACGTGCGCGTGCCCTTGCCGGCAGGAACGGCTCGCCGGCCATCCACATACTGGACCTTGCGGCCGAAAGTCTGTGTTTCCACCACCGCCACGGTAGACGTGGATCGGCGTGGCAGGCTCAGTTGAATCGCCAATTCCCGTCCCGACACCAGGGTCGCCGGAGTAACGTACGGGATCGGAATACGCTTCGAGAAATGATGATCGAGCTGCGGATGGCTGACCGCGGCCAACCAATCCAGTGCCGCCGACTTTCGCGCCGAGTTCCAGGTGGTCAGGGCAAAGTCCTCGTGGCTGGATTTACTGCCGCGGATCAGCCCCAGGAACAGGCTGGCCAAGGCCTCGGAAGAGGCGGTGCTATCGCCGATGAAATAGGCGGCCGAGTTCCAACCGCCGTACGTCTTGGCCTCGTCGATACGCATCAAATGATGGTCTATCCGCCCCAGCAACTGCTCGATGCTCTTGTCGGTCAAGTCGATCGAAACCTGACGATTGGCACCGGTCGTGCGGTTCGCCGAACGCGAGTCCGTACGGCTGGTCGAGTGGGTGACGGATTCCGTCTTCGCCCTCGACTCCCCCCAGGAATCGCTGTGGCTCTCGCTGCGGCCTTCCGCCTGGGAGTGATTCGTACCTGTCGACTCCTGTTCGCTGAGGACAGTACCGATCGCCGCTCCCACCTGACTGCCAATCACCACCCCCAGGGGACCGAAGAATGAACCTGCCAGCACGCCTGCCGAGGCACCAATGATGCTGCCGGTCTTCGACGCTGCGGTTTGTGAACTGGAATTCCTGGAACTGCCCGTGGTCTCCGTGGTCGATGTACCGCGCGTCCGCGATTGGCCTGTCGTGCAGGTCAAGCCAAGACTATGACCGAGCGATTCGCTCAACCCCTGGCTGATGCTGAAGCCGATACTGTCGCTTTCCTGGACACCAAAAGCGAGTTGTTGCGCAAGCAATGGCGACAGCTGCGTGGCGACCTGCTCGTAGCCGGTCCGGATCAGGTCCAGATCCTGCAAGGCAATGGGTTCGGCCAGAATGATCGCTTGATACACCCGTTGCTCGGCGGCGTCGATAAACCGCTCCAACCCCTGGGCAAACTGCTCCCGATCCGCGCTGGACAAGGCGGGAACCCCGGTGACCGCGGTAACGCTGGAAGAAGGGTCGTCCTTGCTCGACGCAACCCCGTCGAGCAGGCTGTCCACCGCCTGCTGGTTCAGCGCCTGCAGCGCACTGCCGCTGAAATGCCCCCGGAACGTTTCGCGCAGCAGCTCGCCGGCGTTGTGCCCCAGCATCTTGCCGGATTTACCCCGGCTACCGATATAGACCTCCGTCTCGACACCGTCCGACCGCAGCAGCAGGAACACGGCATGGCCCGCCGCGCCCAACGCGGTATAGGCGGCGGTGGTGCTTTCCAGGACGGACTGCTTGTTATTCTGGACGATGCGATCGATGCGGAATATCCGCAGGTCGGCGGCGGACTTGAACGCAGGCGTCGCGCTTGAATACGGCCGAACGGCGTAATGCTGCAGTTCGGACAAATAGCTGCGGTTGATCAGCACGCGCGCGGCATCCAGCGTCTGGGCCGCGTTCTCACGGACGTGTTGCAATGCGGCGGCGTTTGGAATGACTGCGTTCACGGCCTATTTCCCCCACATAGTCAGGAACAACGCCAGCGCAGCGGCAGCGCCGCCGACGATCAAGAGCGCGCGCACCGCCGGAGGCAGTGCCGATTTCGAAGGCGACGCCGCAGGGCGATGGTTGCCGCGCGAAACATCCTCGGGCGCGGCCTTGGCCTGAAACCGTCCCACGCTGGCATCCCGTAACTTCTGGCGAACGGAAATCAGATGCAAAAAACGCGCCTCGCAGAAGTTCATCTTCAAATACACCATCTGCGTATCGAAATATTCGACCTTCCAATGGTCTTCTTCACGGTCAATCGCGCGTGCGAAGGCGGATTCGGCGTATGCCTCGTACAGGCCGGCCACGCGGCTGGCCGCCCAGGCTTGCGCGGCGCGCAGGTCGGCTGCCTCAAGCTCGGAGTCATCGAGTTCCATGAACAGCGCCGCGCGCGCCGTACTTAACTCGCCCGCTTCGACGTAGTGCTTGAGATTGTCGGATGGAATGAAATTCGTCGTCATGCTCATATGCTCCGTTTCAGACCGCCAGCGTGGCTTCGAGCCTGTTTTTGAATGTGGCAATCCATGCGCGCAACGCCCTGCCTTCTTCCACGGCCCGCTCGCGGGCATCGCGGTCACGCGCCTTGTCCCTCACGGATTCCACCAATTCGTTGAAACGTTGGTCGAACTCGTCGGCCATGAATGCCAGGAACTGGTCGACCAACTGATCCCTGCCCGCTTTTATCCGCGCGACCTCGGCCAGGCTCAGGTTGGTGAACTCCGCCTGCACCTGGGTTTGCCTGCTCTTCCACACCTTCGCGAGATCGACGAATTCTTCGTCACCGAAGACAGGCACGGACTTCTCGTCGCCCCATGAAAACGGGTTGTACCACCGGCTCGTGCTGACTTTCCGGTACCCGACCACCACTTGCTCCCGCTCGACCTCGGCCTTGCGTATGTCCAGATTCAAGGAGATATCGGCAACGCTTCTCCGAAGGCTCTCCATGGCCGGAAACTCAAGCTCCTCATAGTCTTGGAAGATCTCGAGAACGTATTCCTGGTACGTTTTCTGCAGGTCTTCGGCCACGTATTTCTGGCTGGCCTCGAATGCGCCCTGGTACAGATTGGCGAGCCTGTTGTACTCGAAACGAAGCTGGGACGAGGCCTGCTCCACCCTGGCTTTCGCCTTGGACAATTCGCTCTTTCCGGAGAAGCCATCCGACACCTTGCGAATCGACGCAATCATCTCGGTTTCCAGTTCGACAAGGGTTTCGATCGTCCGTGAAGGCATGCTCCTCTCGCTCGAGCGCAATTCCTCGACATATGCGTCCACATCGGATCCCCGCGCGCGCCGCTGCTGCAAGCCTTCCAGCTCATCATTGAGTTTTTTCAGCGCGCGCTCGTCCGTATTCAGCTGGTCGGCCAGGTCCGCCTCGTTCAGGCCCATTTCAATGACCCGGCTCAGCGCCTCGCTGGCGCGCTTGGCTCGATGAGGCAAGCTGTATTTGTCGATGTATTCGTCGATCATTGTCTCCACTGCCGGCAGGCCGCTGCTGAGCAACAGAGGCGAATACTGCTTGTCGGCCAACGCCATGCTGACCCGGGACGTCAATGGCATGTACTGGAGCATATTCATGCAAGGCTCCAGGTCAAACAGCTCCGCCATGGTGCTGTAATCGCCTCGTTCCTTGCGTGAATGCAGATCGCCAGGCTTGCGAATCAGGCGCGTCAGATTCGCGGATACCGGATAGACCAAGGGATTCTGGATGCCGTTGCTCACCAGGTACTGCTTCACCCGTTCCAGAATTTCTTTCGGATCCTCGCCCTTTTCGGGATCAAACACGTCCATCTTGTTGACCACGAAGATGAAACGATCCTTGCTTTGTTTACCGCCCTTGCGCATTGCCTGGCCGACCAATTCGAGCAGATTGCGGTCATCGTCAATACTCAGCTGGCTGGCGTTCAGGACATACAGGATCAGCGGATTGCGCCGCGAATCCTGGATGAAACCCATGGTGACGCGCTCGTGATTTTCATCCTGGCTGTTGTTCGGCCCAGGGGTATCGGTCAGCACCAGACGTACATTGTCGCGGTCCCGGACGGCCGGAATCGCCCCCTCGAGCTCGATCGTGGCCGTATCCTCCATCCGGTTCCACCGCTGAATCAACTCAAGCCCGGCCTGCTCGGAAGCTTCCGCCCGCTCTCCATCACGGGTAATGCGGGCGGCGCTGAAGCGTTCCCCGAGGTCGCCGTTATGAACGATCCGGGCGATCGTGGCCGTTGTCGCCTCATTCGCGGCGGGCAGCAAATCGCGGCCCAGCATCGCGTTGATCAACGTCGATTTACCCGCAGACATGGTGGCGACGACGCAGACATCGAAGTCGTTGCCGAGCGCCTCGTCCAATGCGGCTTTCGCATCGGCGTTTTCGCTGAAGTAGGCCTGCAGCTTCGGGTGCGATAGCGCTTCGTCCACGAGTTCGCGGATCTTTTCCAACCGTACTTCAGTATGCTCGGTGCGAACCCAGTCAAGCTCCACCTGCATGCCCCGGCTCCTAGCTGCCTGCGCGGCCTCCGCGACATCCAGATAATCCGATTCCACGCCCTTGAAGCTGACCTTGAACCGGTCATCGCCATTGAAGAGTTGGCTCAACTCGTCAAACAGCCGCTCTATCCAGGTCTGAAGGCGGCTTTCGCGATAACTCGATAATTTGCAGCCTTCGGCCGGCACTTCGCCGTTGATCAGGAAGGTCGTCTCAACGATAAATGGGTTATGGGTGATGTCGATGCAGTTCATGATTTTTCGTAGGCATTGCGTTGATGTTTGATCAGGTGTTCGATGGTTCTGATGCCGCTCATGCAAACCAAGCGCTGCCAGTCTTCGGTGGCAAGCGCCTGGCCGCCGCCAGACAGGGCCGGGCGGATCGGCTCGAGTTCGGACAGATCCTTGAGCACGCGCCGCCGCACCGCTCCCGGGACGATCGCGGCTGACACCAGTCCTTGTTCGTGGTCTTCCATAGCCTGCAAGGCCTGCCGCAGCCTGGCGCGCTGCCCCCGGGTCAGCGGCTCGTCATGCCGGGCCATGGTGGCGTAGAGGGCAGCGGCCGCCATGGTGGGAATGACCATCGGCTCAGCAAAGCCGGCTTCTTCCAGAAAAGCGCGAGCCTGCGCCACATAGGCTTGCAGGTCTTCGCCACGCTCTCGGTCAAGCAAGTCAACCTTGTTGAGAACGAACGCGATGCGCAGGCCGGGCCGGGCCTTGATCCGCCGACGCAGCTTGAGCAACAACGCCTTGTTGTCCGCAGTCGTGAGCTGGCCGATATCCAACACGTAGAGCACGAACTGGACCGGGATCTTGCGCCAGGCGTCGAACACGCGTTTTTCGTGGTCGGCGTCCATACTGTTGTTTGGGCCCGGCGTATCGAGCAATACCAACCGGTTGGCCAGGCCCCTGGAACTGCGAAAAGGGCCGCTCAGATCTATCCGGCGTACGTGAGCGTCGCCATTCCAGCTCCGGATCTGATCAGCGGAAACATCGTCGTGACGAACCAGTTCGCGCCCCGTACTCGACAGGCAGCGTCCATGAAACCCGCTTTGGCCAGGGCGATGCTCAATGGAAGCCACGCACGCCGTGGTCGCCTCATTCGCCGAATGCAGTAATTCGCGGCCGATCAGGGCATTGATCAGCGAGCTCTTGCCAGCGCTGACCGTCGCCATCACCAGCACATTAAAAAGCGGTGCCGCTTTCTTCGCCGTCGACGGAGCGACTTGAAGCGCCGTCTTTTTTTTCCTTGTTCCCGGACCGCCGGCCGCCTTTGTTGCTCTCGTCGCGGCGCGGGCACCGCTTCGTACTCCCCTGCGACTCAGCATTGATGACAGACACCCGGTTGAGCCCACTCGTCAATCGTTTCCATACAGTCCACATCCGCAACCGCCTCTGCATCCAAGCGTTGCAGCCGGAATCCCTCCGGGCGTTCAAAGGGAATGTTCGTGACGCGTGCCGCGACAATGCGGTCCAGCGCCACACAGCCCACGCGCACTGGAGCCAGCACGCTGTACACCAGCAAAACGTCATCGCCGTGCTGCGTCAGCCCCAATGGCCCCACCTTGTCAGGCAAAGAGGGCGCGCCGTCCTTGCCGTAGCTCAATTCCAGCCAGCGCCCGGCACCAAGGGCATCGCTGACCGCATGCAACACGTTTTTTCTGCGAGGGTTTGTCGCCGTGTACGCCAATGGCGGCGTCGACTCGCTGTCCGCCTCCACGGCATTCGAATATCGGGATCTGCGGCGATATCCAAACGGCTTGTTTCGATCGTCCCGTTCGACATCGAAATGCACGCTCAACATTTCCAGCTGCCGTTGAACCGTGCGTAGATCACGAATATGGCCCGCGGCCAGCAATTGCCGATGCAACTCGACCGCGGTAATTTTTCGGTGATGGGGGATGCGCTGAATCAAATCCAGGGCCATGCGCAACGTGGCCAGATTTTGGGGGCGCGTGGTCATCGGACGGAATACGGGGTCGCCGCAAGTCCGACAGAACAGGGAAGTTGTGCCACGAAGCCAATCTGTAACTCAGGCATAGCGTTTTCTGGTGGTAACTGAATGCGTCAGATAATAATACCCGCATTATTAATGACGCCCCCCCACGAAAACACTCCTGCGCTCATTCTGGGTCATGCCCTTGACTTCAAATCAAGAGAAAGCGTGATCAACCGTGGCAACCCACCCTTCCTCAAGGAAAACCGCTGCGACAGATCGTGTCGCAGCGAAAATAATTCGCCGCCCTGAGGGTTCTTTCGAACGCGCGACCCACGCATATTTCGGCCGCACCGGGGATAGAATCGCGCAGCATTCCGATTTGTGACTGGTTTAAATGGATAGACAACAACTTCTGCTGGCCAGCCTGTTGAGAATTCTTCCCTATATCGAAGACGAAGAATCCGAAGACGGTGGCATATCGATGTCGGAAATTCGCGAACGACTTGCCAGCATGCATCAGCCGGTCCCGGATTCACGCCAGATCCGCCGGACCCTGCTCAAGCTCGACAGCGTGGGTTTCCGCGGCGCAACCCGGGCAACCCGTTGGTATCGTACGATTCGACGCAGCGAATTCAATATCCAGAACATGAATGTCAACATGGCGATGGCCATGTGTGCGCTAAAGCAAGTGGCAGACCGCCATCTGCCAACGGTCGTACTGGAGGATCTGGCCGACACCTTCGCGGATGCCACGCGCTTTCTTGCCGCCCACCAAGGACATCCGGGCGCTGGCCGTGCGCACAGCTGGGCGCGCAAGACCTTGCGCATCGACGGCACACATCCGGTCGTACTCCCCCGTTTCAGCGCGGACGTGTACCGCCCCGTCACGGAAGCCCTGTATTACGGACGAAAGCTGTCGTTTCGCAACACCCAATTCGGCGAGAAAGCGCCCGCCGAACGGATCTACGTCATGACGCCGCTGGCCATGGTCGACCGGGCCGGCGTCCTGTATATGGTGGCCTGGGGAACGCAACGTCCCGGGCGGCGATTTCTCTTCCGGATGGACCGCTTATCCCACGTACAAGTACTTGACGAGGCCGCTGATGAGGATCCTTCTTTCGACCTGGAGGACTACGTACGGCGGGAGGACGCCCTCAATTTTCACAGCAGTGAGAACATTGAAATCGTACTCAAGGTCGATGAGCCCCTGATGGAGGATGGCCGCCCCCGTCGTCATCCGCTGCGCGAATTCTGGCTGGCGCAGGATCAGCGCATGCAGGAATGCGACGGCGGATTTGTATTGCGGGCGACAGTGAAGCCTTCGACCATGTTATGGCAACTGCTACATGGTTACGGCTGCTCCATCGAGGTCCTGCAACCCGAGTCGGTCCGGACCAGCTTTGCCGACAATGCCCGACGACTGGTCGAACGCTATACCTGACCCGTGGAAACACAGTCAGGTGCCGGGCCACCCGTATGTAAGAAGCAAGGGCAGGAGAATTTCGGCCTTGCCGCGCAAATTATGCGAGGCCAATCGATCCATTGGGGTCGGATTTGGATTGATCTGCACCAGTTTCGCACCCGCCGCCAGCGCCGCATAACAGAGCTCGGCCGCGGCAGGGGATTGGCAGGACGTACCGACGGTCAGCACAAGATGCGCGGACGTGGCCACGATGTGGCAAGCCCTCCACAATGCTGCCTGCGGCCTTTCTCCATGCCAGAGACGGCCGGGACGCACAAATGCCCCGCAGAGCCGGCATGCAGGAGGCGCCGAATGGGCGTGTCTGAGCGATCGATTGGCAGAGTTGTTGCCGTAGGGTTGAGAAACGTGGGGAACCCCACAGGCAGGACACCAGGCTTCATCCAATCGGCCATGTAGATAGATCGTACGCCGTGTTCCCGCGCGCTCGTGCAAATTGTCGCCGTTCTGGGTAATGACCGTCATCAACGGGACGACTTTCGCCAATTCCGCTATCGCCCGATGCGCCGCATTTGGCATCGCCCTACTGGCACGCACCCGACGGTCCGAATTCCACGCCCATACCGACGCGGGATCACGCCTGAATCCTTCGGCCGTGGCCAGATCTTGCGGGTCATGCCGGCTCCAAAGGCCATCAAGGCCGTCGCGGCTGGCAGGCAGGCCGCTGGCGACCCCCAATCCCGAACCCGTGATGACAACGACCTCTCGGGGTGCACGCAGCATATTCAGCAATTCACACGACAGACGAAGCTTGCGATGTTTCATGCCATGCCCCGCGCCTGCGAGCGCAAAGCCCCAAGTCGCTCCCAAGGCCGCAGTTTCAGGCTGAACTCCGCATACAAGCGGACGTAAAGTTCGCGCAGGCTTTTCACAGGTCGAAACCTCGCCTGCCGCACAACGCTAGCGAAATCCGCGGGCGCAAGCAGATAAAGCCGGGCAAGCTCGCGCGGCGCCACCGTCAGCAGATCTTCAATGTTCAAGCTGGCGGCGGCTTCCATGAACAGCGTCCAGGCATCCTCCTCCCTCAGATAATCGACGCGGATATTCATCTCGAACTGCCGCAACGAGCCCGGATCCGGCACTTCGCAAAGGCTGCTCGATGCAATGGCGACACCTTGATATTTGCCCAGCGCGGACTCGACCTCGTGCGCAAGCGCCACTTCCCATATCTCTCTGCCAGGACGCCCCCGGTGCAGCAGAAAATCCGCGTCCTCCAATAGCAGGACGGCGCCTTGATGGCACGCTTGGGACGTCATGGCAGCGATCCGTTGGACGCCGGCGGTCGGCAGGAGATCCGCTGTGCGCACGATCAACAAAGGCCGTCCGAGCTGAGCCGCCAACCAGCGCGCCAACGTTGTCTTTCCCGTACCCGGTGGGCCATGCAAGGCGATCCGCTTGCAGTTCAGCCGGACCAGGGCATGACTGATTTCCGAAGAAGGAATACTGGTATTGATCTGGTCGATCTGATGCGGTTCCAGCACCGCGTCCTGGCATACCGCTTCCGGCGGCAAGAATTCTGGCGAGTTCACAAATTGCTCCGAGGATTTCAACAGGAGCGCATTCTGTGACGTCATTCGGACAAAACATGGCTCAATCCGCCTGTCCGATCCCGACACCAAGCTGGTGCTGACGGGGTTCGTGACGACGCTGACCGATGCCGTCAACCAGGGCAAGTCGGCGAGCGAGACCGGCGAGGCGCTGCTGGACGGCCTCTGAACGCCGACCTGCGGGGGCAAACGCCACTCGCGGGTGCCAGGTCACAGTTCGTTGAGGGACTTTTCCCGCAGTTTTTCCACCAGGAACTCCACCAGCGACCGCACCTTGCCGGCCATCAGCCGCTGGTGCGTCATCAAGGCGAACACCGGACGGGGCGGGGTTTCCGAAGCCACCATCAAGGGTCGCAGGCGGCCCGCCGCAACGTGGTCGGCGATGGCCCAGGCGGGCGCATAGACGATGCCGGCGCCTGCGGCGGCGGCCGTGACGACACCATCTACCGTGTTCGAGCGCATGCGGGTCGACACCCGCACGATGGTGGGCTTGCCCTTGTCCATCAGCGTCCACGCATCCTCCGTCGCCAGGTGGCTGTACACCAGACCATCGTGTTGCGCCAGGTCCTGCAGGCTGTGAGGGATGCCGCGCTGCGCCAGGTAATCGGGCGAGGCGCTCAGCACCCAGCGGATGGACCCCAGGCGCCGGGCGACGAGACTGGAGCTGGGCTGTTCGCCGACCAGCACGGCCAGGTCGATGCCCTCTTCCAGCAGGTTGACGGGGCGGTCCAGCAAATGCAGGTCGAGCGCGACCTTGGGGTGCTGCATCAGGAACTTCGCCAGCAAGGGCTGCAGATGCACCCGCCCATACAGCGTCGGCGCCGTGACGCGCAGCCGGCCCGAGGGCTCGGCGGCGTCGATCCGCATGCTGCTTTCCAGTTCGTCCATCTCGGCCAGCAGGCGCTTGGCCTCGGCGTAATAGCGCTGCCCCGCCTCGGTCAGGCGCAGGGCGCGGGTCGAGCGCACCAGCAAGCGGGTGCCCACGCGTTCCTCCAGCGCGCTGATGCGCCGGCTGACGGACGCCAATGAAATCCCGCTGACGCGCGAAGCGCCGCTGAGACTGCCCTGGTCCACGGCCGCCACCAGCAGCGCCATGCCTTCCGATCGGTTCACCCTGCCCTCGCTTTCGACGCGTTCCGCGGCGATCCTAAACGATCCCAGTATTTCATATCAGCAAGGCTGCTTTCCGGATTTTGCTATTCACCGCAAGAAGCGCGGCTTTCATACTGGGACCGTTTGCTCCATCTGCCACCGTCTTTTCCACCTTCCGTTTTCTGTCTGCCCATTCAGTCCGCGATGCCAGCTTCCCCCCCCGCTCCCCTGACTCCCGCCGCGCGCCGCTACGCGATGCTGGCCGTGTCCCTGTCGATCTCGATGGCGACGCTCGATACCTCCATGACCAACACGGCGTTGCCGTCGATGGCGTCGCAGTTGGGCGTCAGCGCGGCCGACGTGATCGGCGTGGTCACCGTCTATCAGCTGGTCATGGTGGCGACGATGCTGCCGCTTGCCGCGCTGGCGGGCAAGATCGGGCACCGGCGGGTGTTCCTGCCGGCGCTGTGGCTATTCCTGGCCGCCTCGGTCTGGTGCGGCGCGGCGCAGTCGCTGTGGTCGCTGGAAGCGGCGCGGGCGGCGCAGGGCCTGGCCGCCGCGGCGCTGATGGGCTGCAACATGGCGCTGGTGAGCGCCATCTACCGCAAGGAGGAACTGGGCCGCGGCATGGGCCTGAACGCGATGATCGCGGCGGCGTCGCTGGCCGGCGGGCCGGTGCTGGCGTCGGCGATGCTGACGATGCTGAGCTGGCACTGGCTGTTCTATGTGAACGTGCCCTTCTGCCTGGTGGCGTTGATGCTGGCCGGCCGGCACCTGCCACGCTTGCCCGGCGATGGCAAGGCGCTCGACGCCGGCGCGGCCGTGCTGTGCGCGCTGGCGTTCGGGCTGGCCGTGCAGGGCCTGGAACGCGCGGCGCAACCGGACTGGGGCACGGCCCTGATCTGGGCATGCTGCGCGCTGAGCTGGGCGCTGCTGCTGCGCCGCGAACGCCTGAGCGCGCACGCGATCGTGCCGCTGGACCTGCTGCGCCTGGCGCCCTTCTCGATGGCCGTGCTGGTGTGCGTGCTGGCCTTCGCGGCGCAGGGCGCCGCCATGGTGGCGCTGCCGTTCCTGCTGAACCAGACGCTCGGCCGCGGCATCGCCGAAGTCGGGATGCTGATCGCGCCCTGGCCGGTGATGGGGGCCTGCCTGGCGCCGTTCTCGGGTAGGTGGTCGGACCGCATGTCCGCCAGCCTGCTGGGCGCGGTCGGCCTGGCGCTGCTGGCCGCCGGCCTGCTGACCGTGAGCGGGCTGCCGGCCGGCGCGCCGATGTGGGCGGTGATGCTGCCCATGGCGTTGTGCGGCACGGGGTTCGGGCTGTTCCTGTCGCCCAACCAGCGCTTCATCATGTTCAGCGTGCCCGCGCACCGCGCCAGCGTGGCCAGCGGCCTGTCCGGCCTGGCGCGGCTGCTGGGCCAGACCATGGGCGCGGCGTTCGTGGCGGCATGCTTTGCCTTCAATGCCCGCGGCGGCGCCACCTGGGCCTTGTGGGTGGCGGTGGCGTTCGCGCTGGCCGGTTGCCTGAGTAGCGCCCTGCTCGAACGCCTGGCGCGGCGGACCCGCCAGGCCCTGGCGGCCTCGTAGCGGCCAGGCCCAGGCCGGGCTTCGCGCGTTCCGGCGAACCGCGCGGCCTCCGGCTTGCGGCAACGCCGCCCGCCGTCATTGATAGCGTTCGCGGTAGCCCACCGGCGACATGCCACAGTATTTGCTGAAGATGTCGCGAAAGGCCTTGGTGTCGTTGTAGCCGACCTCGTACATCACCTCGGCCACGCTTTTGCGCGAGCTCTCCAGGCGTTGCTTGGCGGCCTCGACCCGCACCCGCTGCAGGTATTCGACGATGCTGTTGCCGGTGGCCTGGCGAAAGCGCCGTTCCAGGGTGCGGCGGCCCAGGGCGTGGCGGTCGGCCAGGTGCTCGACCGTGAGCTTCTCGGTGTAGCGGCTTTCGATGTCGTCCTGCACCGCGCGCACCACCTGGTCGGCGTGCGACTTGTGGCCCATGAACACCGCGAACGGCAACTGGCTCTGGCGGCTCCAGTCGAGCTGGAAGTACTTGGCGCACCAGATGGCGGTGTCGCGGTCGGTGTATTTCTCGATCAGGTGCAACACCAGGTGCGCGGCCGAGAACGCCCCGCCGCTGGTGTAGATGCCGTTGCCGGACTGGACCACGCGATCGCAACTCCAGTCCACCGCCGGGAACAGGCTGGCGTACAGGTTGCGCGCCGCCCAGTGCACCACCGCCTGCTGGCCATCCAGCAGTCCTCCGGCGGCCAGCAGCGCCGCGCCCAGGCACAGGCTGGCGACTTCGCCGCCGCCGCGGTAATGGCGCGCCAGCCATTCGATCAGTTCGCGATTGCACAACACCGCGTCGGACACCGCGCCCAGCAACGGCGGCGCGATGCAGATGTCGATGCCGAGCGCCTCGTCCAGCACCAGGTCGGCCTGCACTTTGATGCGGCCGTCGTCCAGGCTGACCTGGCGTGTTGCCGCCAGCGTGCGCACGGCGAAGCGCGGCGGCCGGCCCCGCGCGGCCAGGTATTCATTGGCCACCAGGAAGCCGTGCCGGGCGGTTTCCAGCGAAGCGATGTTGGCGCGGTTGGGCAGCAGGAAGGCGATGTTTTTCATGCCGCCAAGCATACGCCCGCGGTCTGTCGCAATCCACCCTCAAGAATGTCGCAAACGCCTATCTGAAAGCAGCGCCGATCCCGATAAAGTGACATCTGCCGGCGCCGATGCCGGCGCGGCTGGCGCGGGAATGCGGGTTCCACGCCGGTCGACACGACAACACACAGCCAAGGAGCATCGGATGGAACAGTACATAGACGGTTACCTGTTGAGCGTGCCCCAGGCCAATATCGAGGCCTATCGCAGGATGGCCGACCTGGCCGGCTCGATCTGGCTGGAATACGGGGCGCTGGAGTTCCGCGAATGCGTGGCGGACGACATCGACGGCGAGGGCTCCGCTTCGTTCAGCGCCGCGGCCGGCGCGCGCGCGGGCGAGACCGTGGTGTTCTCGTGGATCGCGTTCGCCAGCAAGGCGGAGCGCGACCGCATCAACGCCAGGGTCATGGCCGATCCGCGCCTGAACAGCATGTCGTGCGAAGGCGTGTTCGACTTCAAGCGCATGTGCTGGGGCGGCTTCGCCACGCTGGTCGGCAAGACCGCCCGCGCCCAGTAAAAAAAACCGGCTGGCCTGTCGATCCCGGCGGCCTGCATTCGTCGTAGGGAAGGAGGGACAGGCGCGCGCTGGCGCGCCCCCCTTCCCCCAAGTACCCCCCTTCACCCTGGAATTTCGGAGACACATCATGGCAACCCCCGCAAAGCAGGCGATTCCCGACGGCATGCACACCCTGACCCCGCACATTGTGTGCGAAGGCGCCGCCGATGCCATCGCGTTCTATCGCAAGGCCTTCGACGCGCAGGAACTGGCGCGCCTGCCCGGCCCCGGTGGCAAGGTGATGCACGCGGCCATCCGCATCGGCGATTCGGTGATGATGCTGATGGACGATTTTCCCGAGTGGGGCAGCCTGGGGCCCAAGGCGCTCAAGGGCACGCCGGTGACCCTGCACCTGTACGTCGAGGACGTCGACGCCGCCATGCGGCAGGCGGTGGCGGCGGGCGCCCAGGTCACCATGCCGGCGGCCGACATGTTCTGGGGCGACCGCTATGGCCAGGTGGTGGATCCGTTCGGCCACCGCTGGTCCATCGCCACCCACAAGGAAGACCTGACGCCCGAGGAAATCCAGGCGAACATGGCCAGGATGGAGCCGATGGAAGGCTGCGGCGATCCGGCCCGCAAGCCGGGCTGAACGCCGGCGTCCGCCTGCCGCGGCGGCGCCCCGCCGCCGCGATCAGCCGGGATATGGCCCCAGGAAATCGAGCTTGCCGATCGGCACGCCGACGTGGCGCAGGATGCCGTAGGCGGTGGTGACATGAAAGTAGAAGTTCGGCAGCGCGAACGTCAGCAGATAGGCGTCGCCCTGGAATTCGGGCTTGAACTCGCCGAAGCTGAGCGTGACCTTGCGGTCCTCGGCGCCGTCCAGGGCCTCGGCCGGCACCGAACGCAGGTAGGCGATGGTGTCGGCGATGCGTTTCTGCAATTGCTCGAACGTGGTTTCCTCGTCGGGAAACTTGGGCGATTCGACCTGCGACAGGCGCTGCGTGGCGAACTTGGAGGCGTCGCTGGCGCGTTGCACCTGGCCCGACAGCGGATACATGTCGGGGGCCAGGCGGGCGTTGATCAGGTCGGACGGATCGATGCCGTTGGCGGCCGCGTGGGCCGCGCCTTTTTCCAACAGCGCGGCCAGCACGCTCAGGCCGCGGATGAAGACAGGCACCGAGGCCTGGTACAGGGACAGGGACATGATGAGAGGTTCCGAAAAAGCGCTGCCGGCCGGCGCCCGACATGGCGCCGGATCGCCGGACATGCCGCGATCTTAGCGCCGCCGCGACAGGCGCGGCGGGCGGCCGCGGCGACATGTGCATATGCATTTTCCGAACAATCCGCGCCTTTGCCGGCGCCTATCCCGGCAGGCGCCGCTGCCCCTGGAAAAAGCGCCAGATCAGTGCCGACGCATCGGGGCCGCCGCGCGCGTGATAGCGCACCGCGGCATCGCCGCCGCTCCAGGCGTGTTCGATGCGGCTGATCTCGCACAGGCGTAATACCGGCTTGCGATTGCGCAGCAGGTCGACGCGCCGGTAGGCTTTCTCGGTGCCCAGGCCCAACACCCGCTCGACCGTCGGTTCGTCCTCGGCCAGGCTATTGACGCCGCGGAACTGCTCGAACAACTGGCGGGCGTTGCGCGGCGCCACCGCCGGATCCATTTGCCCATGCAGGATCATGGTGGGCATGCCCAGCCGGAACACCGCTGGATCGGCCACGTCCCGCAGCAGCGGCAGCAAGGGCTTGAGCGAACCGCGCCGCATGGTGTGCAGGCCCGCCGCGGCGTTGCGCGCGTCGCCCACAACCGGTCCCGAATGCATGGCCAGCGCCGCGACCAGGGCGGGATGGCGCAGCGCCACCAGGGCCGCCATGCCAGCGCCCGCCGACAGGCCGGCGATGTAGACCCGCTGCGGGTCGAGCCCGTGCCGCGCGACCTCGGCGCGAATCAGCGCGGCGATCAAATCGGCCTCGCCGCCGCCGTGCTGCGCATCGGGCTGGAACCAGCGCCAGCAGCGCTGTACCTGGCGCGTCATGGACTGCTGCGGATACAGCACCATGAACCCCCCGGCATCGGCCCATTGATTCATGCGCGAGCCGCGCGCGAAGGCCAGCGCGCCCTGGCGGCAGCCGTGCAGCATCACCACCAGCGGCATGCCCTGGCGCGGCGCCGCCGGCGGGGTATAGCGGGCAAAGCCCAGGCGCCGGCCATGGGCGTCGGAAAATTGCCGCGTGGCCTCCCAGCGGCCGCCCCCCAGGCTGGGCGCGCCAGCGCCGGCGGGATGAACCGCGCCGCGCCGGGCGGCGGCCTGGCGCGCCGACGCGGCGCGCTGGCGCGCTCGCTTGGGCGCGGCCATGCGCAATGCCGCGCGCTGGATCCTGCCCAGCTTTTTCACGGCATTGAAAAACAGATGGGTGAAACTGCGACTGCGCGCCATGGTTCGGGCCTGTAAACGCTGTGGGGCTCCATGGCGGCAGGTGGCTGGCGCCTGGCCGCGGCGCGCGGCCCGCCGGCATCCGCGCCCGCTCGCGGGCGGACCTCTGGAGCCGCCCGGCTCAGAAACGGCCGGAGGAAATCGCCGCGCTGCTGGTCAGCAGGTCCAGGCAGGACACCAGCGCCACCGCGATCGTGATGATGGAAAGGACTTTGACGACCTTGCTGGTGCCTGGCCGCGTCAGTGTCGCGGTCATGCGCGTGACGATGTATGCCCCAACCATCAGGCCGATTGCCGGAATCATAGAAGCGCCTCCCCTGGAGAGTCTGTGCGGGCCCGCCGGATGCGTTGCCCTTCGATAACGCGTCGCGCCGCCTCTGCGGGCGGCTGATTGAGCGTGTGAAATGTATCACACAGTAACCATCTCCCGCAGCTTTTCCTGCATCCGGGCGACGGCCCGGTTTGCCACAGATCAAGCGATCCGGCCCGGCATCGCGGAACGGCTTGAGGCGGTCGCCCAAAACCCTTATGGTGGAAATCCTGGATTTCATTCTCGTTTCCCGCAGCCGCAAACCATGTTCCCCAACGACCGCCGCCAGACCCGGGGCGAAGAAATCGCCAATACCATCAGCCATGGCCTGGGCGCGGCCGGCGCGCTGGCCGCGGCGCCAATCCTGATCGTCGCCGCCACCCGCCAGGGCGACGCCGCCTTCATTGCCGGCACCGCCGTGTTCGCGGCCAGCATGTGCCTGCTGTACCTGGCCTCGGCGCTCTACCACGCGCTGCCGCACAACCGCGCCAAGCGCCTGTTCAACCTGCTCGACCATTCGGCCATCTACCTGCTGATCGCCGGCACCTACACGCCGTTCGCGCTCGGCGCCCTGCGTGGCCCCTGGGGCTGGACACTGTTCGGGCTGGTGTGGGGGCTGGCCCTGCTGGGCGTAGGCCTGAAGACCAGCAGGCGCCTGAACCGTCCGGCCATTTCCACCGGCCTCTACCTGGCCATGGGCTGGCTGGTGGTGATCGCGGTCAAGCCATTGCTGCAAGCGGTGCCCGAAGGCGGCCTGTGGTGGCTGGTGGCAGGCGGCCTGGCCTATACCGGCGGCGTGGTGTTTTTCGTGTGCGACAACCGCTGGCGCTACAGCCACTTCGTCTGGCACCTGTTCGTGCTCGGCGGCACGGCCTGCCATTTCTTCGCGGTGCTGTGGTACGGCGCCGGCGCCGCCTGAAGGCCCGCCGCGCCGCGACCGGCCTTATAGCGGTGCCTGCAGGTAGCCCGTGGGCGGGCACCCCAGCACGCGCCGGAACATGGTCGAGAAGGCCGCCGGACTCTGGTAGCCGAAGTCTAGCGCGATGGCCGTGACCGGCGCGCCGGCCGCCAGCCGCGCCAGCGCCAGCACCACGCAGGCGCGCTGGCGCCAGGCCGAGAACGCCATGCCGGTCTGCTGGCGGAAGTGGCGGCTGAAAGTGCGCGGGCTCATGTGCAGGCGCGCGGCCCAGGCCTCGGGCGACTGGCGCGCGTCGGGCGCGGTGATGAAGGCGCGGCACAGCGCCGCCAGGCGCTTGTCGCGCGGCAGGGGGATGTGCAGCGGCAGCACCGGCGCGCGCGTCACCTCGTGCAGCAGCAGCGCCGCCAGGGCGCCATCGCGGCCGGCTGTGTCATAGCGCGCCGGCATGTCGACCGCGGCCAGCAGCAACTGGCGCAGCAGCGGCGAGACTTCGACCACTTCGCAGGCGCTGCTGGCGGGTCGAGCGGCGCCCGGCTCGATGTAGGCGCTGCGGGTGCTGACGTCCTGCATCCGCACCTGGTGCGCCAGCCCCGCCGGAATCCAGACGGCGCGCTGCGGCGGCACCACCCAGTTGCCGTCGCGCGTGGCCACGTGCATGACGCCCGTGGCGCCGTACAGCAACTGGGCGCGGCGGTGCGTGTGCGCGGGCAGCAGGTGGCCGGGCGGATAGTCGTTGCCGATGGCAACCAGCGCGCGGTCCAGGCGGTCGTGCAGGTCGATGTGGGTATTGCGCATGGCGGGGTTGGCTGGAATGCGAACATTATTGACCAATCCTCGAAAGCGAGCCACCGCCAGCCGTCCTATCGTGGCGTTTTGCCCAAAAGGACGGTTTCGAGATGTTGTATGTGACCCTGGCGCTGTTCGGCGCCCTGAGCGGCGTGACCACGGTGCTGTTCGGCTTTGGCGGCGGTTTCGTGGTGGTGCCGGTGCTCTATGGCGTGCTGACCGCCAGCCACGGCGCGCACGACGCCATCGGCCAGGCGGCCATGCACATCGCGGTGGCGACCTCGACCTGCGTGATGGTCGTCAATTCGGTGGCCGCGACCCGCCGCCACCAACGCGCAGGCAACATCGTGCGCGCCTATGTCTGGCCCCTGGCCGCCTTCATCGGCGCGGGCGCGCTGCTGGGCGCCTGGGCCGCCACCCGCGCCAGCGGCGACGCGGTGCGCTACGCCTTCATCGCCTACCTGGCCGTGACCATTGTCGATTGCCTGCTGCGCCAGGGCTTCATGGGGCGCCACGAGGCGCAGGCGGCGCGGCCGCTGGGCCAGGGCGTGACGGTCGGCGGCGGCGTGGTGATCGGCGTGATCGCCACCTTCCTGGGCGTGGGCGGCAGCGTGATGACGGTGCCGTTGCTGCGGCGGCGCGGCCTGCCGATGGCCAAGGCCGCGGCCATGGCCAATCCGCTGACGCTGCCGGTGGCGATTGTCGGCACGCTGGCGTACATGGCGGCGGCGCGCGCGTTGCCCGCGCCTCTGGCGCCGTGGATCATCGGTTATGTCGACCTGCTGGCGTTCGCGGCGCTGGCGCTGGGTTCGCTGGCGGGGATCCGCCTGGCCGCGCCGCTGATCCCGCGCATCCCCGACCGGCTGCACGCGCGCGTCTATGTGGCGCTGCTGGCGCTGGTGCTGTTGAGCATGGTGCTGGCCTGAACGGCCGCCCCGCAACGGACGCGCCCAGCCGCGCGCCCCGGCGTGCCGCCAAGCGCCAAGACGGCGCTATTGCGCCGCGAAAGCCGCCACCTGCGCCACCAGCGCGGGATCGCGCAGCGCGCGGGTGTGTCCCATCTTCTCGGTGGCCACCAGTTCGGCGCCCGGCCAGGCCTGCGCCAGCACGGCGGCATCCTCGTAGGGGCTCTCGCGGTCCGCACGGTCGTGGACGATCAGCAGCGGCGTCTTCATGGACGGCGCCAGCCGCGCCGGCTCCATCTCGGGAAAAGTGATGCCAAGCCAGTCCTGGGCGCGCTTGAGCACCAACGGCATGACCTTGGGCGGCAGGTTCATCATGCGCCGCGAATATTCCCAGACGCTGTCGTAGCGGCTGACCGGCCCCAGGAACACCGCGCGCTCGACAGTGAAGCCGCGCGACAGGGCGAAGGTGACGGCGGCCGCGCCCAGCGAATGCGCGATCACGCCGTGGAACGGCCCGAAGGCCTGCGCGGCACGGGCCACGCAGGGTTCGAAGTGGCGCACCGAGGCCCGCTTGCCGGTCGAGCGGCCATGCGCCGGCATATCGACGGCCACGACCTGGAAGCCGCGCTGGCGCAGCAGTTCGACATAGGCCGTCATCTGCGCGGCATCGCCGCCCCAGCCATGCACCAGCAGCACGCGCGGGCCGCTGTCGCCCCACACGTAGTAATAGACGGTCTGGCCGTCGATCTCGTGCGGCTCGGCGCGCGCCTGGGCCAGCACGCTGCGTCCGGGCTCGGACGGCTTGAGCCGCGCAGGCGTGAACAGCAGCTTCTGCACCACCTTGGCGGTGGCGCCCGGCGCCACGGTGCCGGCCAAGCCGAACACGGCGTCAATGGCCCTGGCGGCGAAGGGTTTCTTGCGAGGCTTGCGCGCGGCGGCGGTATCGGCGGCGGCAACGGCGGAGAGCTTGTTTTCAGTCGTCATACGTTGTTTCACCCTGGTAGCAGAGACAAGCGAACGGCGGACCCGACAATCGAGATCGAGAATACCCCGATTACCAAGGCGGCGGCGCGCTGCAGCCGTTCTGGGTTGAGCAGGCCAGCGCGGCGCCCCGCCAGCGCCGCGCCGAACCGGATCCAGAGGAATGCGATCGGCACCAGCAGGCAGGTGAACTGCGCCATCGCTGCCAGATAGTCCGGCAGGCGCTCGAAGGCACGCGCCGGAAACCAGGCGGAGGCCAGCACCAGCCCCTTGGGATTGAGCAGGGTGGCGATGAACAGGGCGCCCGGGCCGATCGGTTGCCGGCGCCCGGCCAGATCCACGCCCGCCGCGCACCAGACCTTCACCGCCACATACGCCAGGTAGGCGCTGCTGGCCACCCGCACCAGGATGCCGACCCACGGATGGGCCGGCTGGACCGAAGCCAGGAACAGGCCCCAGGCGCTGATGCCGGCCAGATAGCCCGCCAGTTCCGCCCCCACCAGCGGCGCCGCCCTGCGCCAGCCGCGCGCCAGCCCGGCCGCGGCCAGCAAGGTGTTGGTGGGTCCGGGGGTCAGCAGGATTGCGGCGATGCCCGCCACGAAGACCCCGTCGATGCCGGTCATGGCGGGCGCTCCGTCAGCCGGTCACGCGGTCGATGTTGTGCTGGAACATGCCCAGCAGGCCCTCTTCGAGCCCCAGCGTGTGCTGCGGGTTGGCGCCGCAGCGCAGGCCCGCCTGCACGCCTTCGACGATGCCGAAGTCCTCGCGGTGGAACACCGCATCGATGTTGCCGAAGCGCTGCGCCAGCGTCGCCTGCCCTTCCTCGCCGGCATAGTCGGCCTCGCGGTACAGCATGTCGTGGGTCCAGATGGTCTTGTCGGGCGCGATGGGGTAGAAGGAGTTGAGCGACACGATGTTGGCGTGATTGATGAGAAAGGTATTGGGGAACAGCGTGTAGAACACCGATGCGTAGTCCAGGATGCGCCAGGACTGCGGATCGCTGGCGGCCGCCTCCATCAGGTTGGTCTTGGCCGCGGCGATGCGGATGTGCAGGCCATGCTCGAAGTGCGCGATCACCCCTTTCTCGAACACCGGGCCGATGGTGTGCTTGTGCAGGATGGGCACGTGGTAGCGCTCCAGGTAGGTCTTGAGCAGCAGCTTCCAGTTGGCGTTCAGGGTGCTGACCTTGCGGCTGTGCAGGGAAAGTTCGTCGAGCTTGAAGCCGGCGATCTCGTCGCTCATGTCGGCGCCCAGGCTGGCGTCCAGATCGATGGCCGCGCCCGGCGTGGGATGCAGCCAGACCAACCCCGAGCGCTCGGTCACCGCCAGTTCCACCAGCTTGTGCTTGGCGCAATCCAGGTCGGGGAAGTTATGGGGCTTGGTCACGCCCTTCAATTCGCCATCCAGGCCGTAGACCCAGCCATGGAACGGACAGGTGAAGAACTTCAGTTCCTGTTCGTTGCCCGACACCAGGCGCGCGCCGCGATGGCGGCACACGTTCAGGAACGCGCGCAGTTCGCCGCCCTTGTCGCGCACCACCACGAACGGCAGCCGGTCCCAGGGGCTGAGCAGGTACGAACCCGGCTCGCGCACCTGGGTCGAGGCGCCCACCACCAGAGGGTAGTCGCGAAAGGCCGTGTCCAGTTCGCGCTCCAGCACGTCATTGTCCATATAGACGCTGGCCGGCACCTGCACCACCCGGCCCAGCATGTCCTCGTCGCGGTCCACTTCGCGCAGCTTGAACATTTTCCGCAGGGTTTCTACTTGCGTCGCGTGTTTCATCTGAGATCCCGAGTCCTGTCAAAAGCGTTTTATGGAAAAAGACGCCCCGGCCCCGCTGGCCCGGGGCGCGCCGGTCATGCCGCGGCGGCCACCGGCACCTCCCGCAGATAGGCCCCGACGCGCTTGCCGACGGCGCTCAGGCCCAGGATCTCGAAGTGGCCCGCGCCATCGACGATCTCCAGCGTGGCACCGGGCCACGCGTCATACAGTTCCTGCGCATGCGCCGGCGGCACGAAGTCGTCGTTGGCGCCGTGGATCACCAGGCCGGGCACGTCCAGCGCGCCGGCGATGTGCCGGGGCGCGTAGTCGGTCCACAACGTGGCGCCGTAGCGGCGCTCCAGCTCGGCGCAGAGGCGGGTCTCGACCTCGGCGTCCAGTTGGTTGAGCTGGACGAACTTCTCGACCAGGAAGCGCGTGGTGGACGGCGTGGCGATCGAGACGAAGGCATCGGCGCGAAACCCCTGGTGCATGGCCGAGAGCGCCCACAGCCCGCCCAGCGAATGGCTCACCACCGCGTGGACCTCGCCCAGCCGGGCGCAGACCTTGCGGATGAAGTCGCGCACCTGCACCGGGTCGGTGCCGCTGCCGGCCGCCTCGCCATGCGCCGGCATGTCGAACAGCACCACCTCGTAGCCCAGCTCCAGCAGTTGCTCGGCAATCGGCACCATGCTGCCCAGGTGGCTGTGGATGCCATGGGCCAGCACCACGGTGGGGCCGGCGCCGCGCCGGTAGTACTTGTAGACGGCGCCGTTGGACTTGACCGAGAACGACTGGCAGCGCCCCAGGAACGCGCGGGTGAAGGCGTCATATGGCACCCGAGTGATGGCGAAGTATTTATCGAGGATGGCGGCGAAGGCCGGGTCTTGCGCGGTGTCCGCCATCGTCAACTCCCCGCCATCGCCGCCAGGCATTGGCGCGCGCGCTCCGGCAGCACGTATTCGCCATCGCGCTCGATCCGCTCGTACAGGCGTTCGACCCGCTCGTAGTGCGCGTCCAGGTTCTGGTCGAGAAGATGGTGCCTGGTCTTGTTGTAGACGCCGAACTGCAGGTCGGTCAGCAGTTCGAACGGATTGATGTGGCCATAGGGCGAGCCGAAGATCATTTTCAGGAATTCGTCGATGTCGTGATAGCCCAGGGCGGTCAGCAGGAACTCGATGCCGGCGCGCTTGCGCTTGGTCTGGTAGGCGCGCTCCTTGGGGTCGACAATGAAGTCCAGGCCGCTGCTCATGCCGGCCGGATACTCCACCTTGGAGAAGCAGCGGAAATCGATGGTGACGCGGTCCTCGGTGGCCTGCGGCAAGGTGCTGTCGGCGTGCGCGCGGTAGTTGTCGAAGAACAGCGCCTGGCCCACCTTGGAATCGCAGAACCAGCCGGACGAGGGCTTGTCGGCGTACTTCTTTTCCCAGTACTTGGCCATCAGGAAGTCGCGCACCGTGGGCAGGTCGATTTCGGACAGCAGCCCTTCGGTGTACAGGTACAGGGCCTTATCGATGGCGGCCCTTTCCTCGGGCTCCAGATCCATGTCCAGCATCTTCATGTAGACGAAGTTCAGGTTGGGCGCCTCGACCTCGGCGTCCTCGAAGATGACGAACGGCTGGCGCGTGATCGGGGTGGGCGTCAGGGCGGTGTGGAAGCTCTTGTAGTGCTTGGGAAAGCCCAGCCCTTTCTTGACCAGCGACGGGATCTGCAGGGCGATGCCGCTGGCCGAGTGCGTGCCATAGGGCTTCTTGCCCGCCGGCACCACGAAGGCGTTGACCACGGTGGTGGCGGCCTGCGGGAAGTGCTCCATGACCTTGTCCTGGTTGTCGTCATAGAAGCGTTTGGCCGACGGGATGAACAGGGCGCTGTTCTCGAACATGGTGGACAGCGGGAAATAGGTGCCCACCGAGGTGTCCGAGAACGTGCCCGCCACCTTGGCCTGCAGGCGCAGCTCGCGCCGCAGCTTGCCGGCCAGGTCGGCGTCCACGTTCATCTGGATGACCTGGGTGGGCTGGTGCTCGGGATAGAAGCAGCAGGTGTTCAGCGCGCGGTTCGGCGGCAGGCGCGAGGCCACGGCGGCCGGATCGACGGTGTAGCGGTCCAGCACGCGCACCAGGTGGCGGGCATGCACGCCGGCCGCTTCGTTCAGGAACGTGCCGGTCTTCTGCCAGATGCCGGTGCCCTGCGACTCGGCAGTGGCGGCCTGCGGCTTTTCTTGCAATTCGAGGGTAGTCATTCACATCCTCCACGGGTCGTGGAAATCGGTCTGAGGATGCCGCCCGGCGAGCAGCGCCATGCATGGCGCTGCCCCGGCGGCGGGTCGAACTTGCTCAAGCCGGCTGGGAGACCGGCGACAACGCCTGCGCTTGCCGCGCCGCCGGCATGGCGGCCACGATCCGGTCCACATAGGGCTGGACATGCCTGGCATCGACCGGCGGGCAGGGATAGACCTCGCCGCCGAACACCTGCCGGCCCACCGGGAAGCAGTCGAACATCTGCTCCAGGTCGCTCTGCACCGCCAGGCCGTCCAGCACCGCCGCGATGCGCGCGATGGCGCTCTTGGGGTTGGCCTGCGCATACGCCAGGGCGTCTTCCCGCCACTGCTCGAACGGCACGCTGCCGACCTGCGCGCCCGCGCCGCGGATGTGCTGCACCAGGCTGTTGAAGCCGGGCGCCTGCGGGTTGGCGAAGTCGTAGTCCTGGCCGATGCGGTCCTGGTCGCGGGTCATCACCTGGGCGATGACTCCCGCGAGGTAGTCCACCGGCAGCACGCCGCCGATGTCCGACCCCAGCAGCGGGAAGCTGCCCATGGCGATGCAGCCCGAGATCAGGTTGTGCAGGAAGTCGCCGCGATCGAGCCGGAAATGGCCGCTGGTGGAACTGGCGCCAACGAACGGCAGGCGGTAGATCGAGGCCTTGGCCCCGCGCCAGCGCGCCGCCGCCACCATCTGCTCGGCCATGTACTTGGAGCTGAGGTAGCCGTACTCGCGCTCGTCCTTGGACACCTCGTAGCCCAGGTAGCGCGGCAGCGTGGCGGCGGTCGAGACGAAGTGCACCGCCTTGCCGCGGCCGCGCGAGGCCAGTCGCAGCACCTCGTGCGTGCCGACCACGTTGGGCGCCAGGTAGTTGTCCAGCGGCAGCATCCAGTCGACCAGCGCGCCCGAATGGCAGATGGCATCCACCTGGTCCGCCAACTGGTCGAACTCGTGCTCGGACAGGCCGAACAGCGGCTGGGTCAGGTCGCCCACCACCGGATTCAGCAGGGCCGCGTACTCCGGCTTCCAGAGATCGTATTGCTGCAGGATCTCCACCTGCCGCGCCATGGCCTTCTCGGCGTCGTCGGCGCGCACCAGGCAGTAGACGATGACATTGGCGCGCAACAGCTCGTGCAGCAGGAAGGCGCCGACAAAGCCGGTGGAGCCGGTGACGAACACCGCCTCGGGCTCCGCCTCCATCGTCAGCACGTTGTCGAACTGCAGTTCCGGCTCCAGGTAGCCGCGACGCGCCACGCGGTCGTCCAGGCGGCGGCCGCCGGCCGCCTCCTTCGCCGCCGCGCCGGCCTCGGCCGGGGCTTCCTGGCTGTCCAGCCCCGCCTCGGTCAGCTTCTCCAGCAGGAACTGGCTCAGCGCCCGCAGGTTGGGATGGTCGAAGGCGATCTTGGCGGGCAGCGCCAGGCCGGTCATGTCCGAAAGCTGGTTGCGCAGCAGCACGGCGGTGAGCGAGTCGATACCGATATCCTGCAGCGGCAGGCTGACGTCCACATCCTCGGGCGAGGCAAACTCCAGCGCCTTGGCCACCTCGGCGCGCACCGCGTCCAGCACCGCGGCCTCGCGCTGCTCGACCGCGGTTTCCACCAGCAGCTTGCGCAGGCCGGCGCCGCCGCCCGCGCCGCCGCCCGCGCCGCGCGCGCCCGCCGCCCGGCTGAACAGCTCGCGGTACAGCGCCGGGGCGCTGCCGCCGTTGTTGTCCTCCAGCGTGCGCTGCAGGCGGCCCAGGTCGAGCGCGGCGGCCACGGCCATCGGCGCATCGCTCATCACGGCGGCCTCGAACAGGTCGAGCGCCTCGGTCGGGCCCAACGCTTCCATGCCCTGGCGGCTGAAGCGCGTCTTGTCGGCATCGCTCAGGCGCGCGGCCATGCCCTGCCCGTCCCACGCGCCCCAGGCCACCGAGGTCGCCGCCAGGCCCTTGGCGCGGCGGTGGTGCGCCAGCGCGTCCAGGAAGGTGTTGGCGGCGGCGTAGTTGCCCTGGCCCGGCGCGCCGGTCACGCCGGAGATCGACGAGAACAGCACGAAGAAGTCCAGCGGCAGGTCCTGCGTCAGGCGATGCAGGTGCCAGGCGCCGTCGACCTTGGGCGCGAACACGTTGTCGAAGCGTTCCGGCGTCTGGCCGGCCAGCATGCCATCGTCCAGCACCCCGGCCGCGTGCACCACGCCACGCAGCGGCCGGCCTTCGCCGAATTCGCCCATGACCCGTTGCAGGCCTTCGGCGTCGGCCGCGTCGCAGGCCATCACCGTGGCGCGCGCGCCCAGCTCGGCCAGTTCGGCGACAAAGGCCTCGGCGTCCGGCGAGCGCATGCCGCTGCGCGAAGTCAGCACCAGATCGCGCACCTGGTGGTTCTGCACCAGCCACTTCGACACGTAGCGGCCCAGCCCGCCCAAACCGCCGGTGACCAGCACCGCGCCGTCCGGATCGACCATGCCGCGGCGCTGCGTCGGCACCAGCACCACCTTGCCCACGTGGCGGGCCTGCGCGATGAAGCGCAGCGCGTCGGAAGCGTTGTCCAGCGGGAAGGTGCGCAGCGGCAGCGGCTTGAGCTTGCCTTCGGCGAACAGCGCGGCGATGGCAGTCAGCATTTCCTGGATGCGTTCGACGCCGGCCTCGGGCAGGTTGTAGACGCGGTAGGTCACGCCCGGATGGTTGGCCTCGACCCAGGCCTGGTCGCGCAGATCGATCTTGCCCATCTCCAGGAAGCGTCCGCCCGGCTTGAGCATGGCGAAGCTGGCGTCGATGAACTCGCGCGCCAGCGAATTGAGCACGATGTCGAAGCCGCGGCCCGGCGCCGTTTCGGCGAAGGTCTGCGCGAAGTCCAGGCTGCGCGAGGTGCCGATGTGGTCATCGGCCAGGCCCAGCTTGCGCAGCGCCGGCCACTTCGGCTCGCTGGCGGTGCCGTAGACCTCGGCGCCATGCAGCAGCGCCAGTTGCACCGCCGCCATGCCCACGCCGCCGGCCGCGGCATGCACCAGCACGCGCTCGCCGGGCTGCATGTTGCCCAGCACGTGCAGGCCGTACCACGCCGTCAGGAAGGTCATGGGAATGGTGGCGGCCTCCTCGAAGCTGAGGTTGTCCGGCTTGGCCACCACTTGCCGCGCGTCCACCACGATGGAGGAACCGAAGGCGCCGCGCGCCAGCCCCAGTACCGGGTCGCCCGGCTTGAGGTGCTTGACGGCGCTGCCGACCTCGGTGACCACGCCTGCGAACTCCAGGCCGAGGGCCGGGATTTCGACCATCCCCAGCGCATTCAGCACATCCAGGAAGTTCACCCCGGTGGCCTTGACGGCGGCGCGGATCTCGCCGGCCGCCAGCGGTTCGTCCACCAGCGTCTTGACCGACAACGGCTGGTCCAGCCGTCCCTTGGTGGCGATCTCCAGGCGCCAGTTGCCTTCGGCCGGCAGCGCCAGCCCGGCGTTCACCGGCGCCTTCTTCAGGCGCGGCGCCAGCAGCTTGCCGGCGCGCAGCGCGCACTCGGGCTCGCCCTCCAGCGCCAGGGCCGGGGCCAGCAGGTCGAGGTCGGCCACGGTTTCGCCCAGGTCGACGATGCGCAGGGCCAGTTCCGGATGCTCGTTGCGCGCCGTGCGCAGCAGGCCCCACAACGGGCTGGCGCCCAGGTCGGACACCGGATCGTCGCTGCTGGTGCCGACCGCGCCGCGCGTCACCCAGATGACGGGCTTGGCGAAGCCGGCCAGCGCCAGTTCCTGCACCTGCACCAGCGCGCTGGCGGCCTGGCGGTGCGACGGCTCGACCACCTGGCCATCGCCGGCCCAGAGCTGGATCACGCCATCGCAAGCCTCGGCTTCGTTCAACTGGGCGATGTCGACCACCTGCGCGCCGGCCTGCGCCAGGCGCTTGCGCACCTCGTCGGCCCACGGCGTGCCGTTGCCTCCCAGCAGGCCCCAGGTGCCGCCGAACACGGCTTCGGGCGCCTCGACCGGCAGCCATTCGGTGCGGAACAGGAAGCGGTCGATGCCGGCCGCCGCCAGGCGCCGCAGCGCCGCGCGGTCGATGCGGCGCGCATGCAGGCGCTGCAGCCGGCCCACGTGCTCGCCGTTCGAGTCGTACAGGTCCAGCGAGGCCCAGAACTCGCCCTCGCCCAGTTCGAAATCCGCCACCTTGACCCAGACCTCGGCCAGCCCGTCCTTCCAGACCGACAGGCGTTCGGCCTCGAACGGCACGAACACGTCGTCGCCCACCTGCGCCTTCAGGCGCTGGGTCAGCAGCAGCGAGTGCATCGAGGCGTCCAGCAGCGCGGGGTGCAGGCCGTAGCGGATCGCCGACGACGCGGCCGCTTCCGGCAAGGCCACCCGCGCCCAGACGTCGCCGTCCACGTGCCAGGCGGCATTGATGCCCTGGAACGTCGGGCCGTAGCCGTAGCCCAGTTCATGCAGGTCCTGGTAGAGCGCGGTCACGTCGATCGGATCGCCGTCGGGCGGCGGCAGCTCGACCGACTCCTGGCGCGCGGCCTGGGCCGGCGCCAGCTTGCCTTCGGCATGCAACTGCCATTCGCCGTTCTCGTCCGACTCAGGCGCGCTGTAGACGTGCACCGTGCGGGCGCCGCCCGATTCCGCGCCCACGGTGATCTGCATGCGCAGCGACACCCCGGGCGCCAGCACCATCGGCGCCAGGATGATCACGTCGGCCAGGTCCCACTGGCCGTTGACCTGGCGGCCGGCGGCGCGCATGGCCTCGAAGAAGGCCGTGCCGGGCATCAGCACCGCGTCCATCACCTGGTGCTCCTGCACCCAGGCCGGCTCGTCGGCCGCCACCACCGTGGTGAACATCGTCATGTCGGTGCCGGCGATCTGCACGCCGCCGCCGAGCAACTGGTGATTGGCGTCGTTCAGGCCGGCGCCGACCGTGCGGGTGGGCATGGGTTCGAGCCAGTAGCGCTCGCGCTGGAAGGCGTAGGTGGGCAGCTTGACCCGTTCGCCGCCATACGGGGCGAAGAAGCCGCGCCAGTCCACCGCCGCGCCCAGCACGTGCAGCTCGGCCAGGCCTTTCTGCATGGCCTGGGTCTCGTCCTTGGCCGGATTGAGCGAGGCCACCCAGGTCACCGGGCCGTCATCGGCCAGGCAGGCCGCGCCCATGCCGGACAGCACCGGCTGCGGGCCCAGTTCCAGGAAGGTATTGATGCCCTGCTGGTAGAGCGTGCGCATGCCGGCGTTGAAGCGCACCGCCTGGCGCGCCTGCTGCACCCAGTATTCCGGCTGGGTCATCTCGCCGCGCTTGGCCAGTTCACCGGTCAGGCTGCTGACCAGGGCCAGCTTCGGCGCGGCGTAGTCGAGCGACTGCGCCACCTGGCGGAAGGCGCCCAGCATCGGCTCCAGCAGATGCGAGTGGAACGCGTGCGAGACCTCCAGCCGCTTGGCCTTGCGCTGTTGCTGCTTGAAATGGGCCACCACCTGCTCGATGCTGGCCAGGTCGCCGGACACCACCGTCTGCTGCGGCGCGTTCAGGCCCGCCAGCGACACCTGCGCGGCCAGGCCGAGCGAAGCCAGGGCGGCTTCGACCTCGGCGGCGCTGGCCTCCAGCGACGCCATGCCGCCGCCGGCCGGCAAGGCCTGCATCAGGCGGCCGCGCGCGGCCACCAGGCGGCAGGCGTCGTCCAGGTCGAACACGCCGGCGGCATGGGCCGCGGCGATCTCGCCAATGCTGTGGCCCAGCAGCAGCTCGGGCTGCACGCCCCAGCTTTCCCACACCCGCCACAACGCCACTTCCAGCGCGAACAGGGCCGGCTGGGTGAAATCGGTGCGGTTGAGCAAGGCGGCCTCGGCGCTGCCGGCCTCGGCGAACATCACCTCCAGCAGCGGCTTTTCCAGCGTGGTGAAGCGCTGCGCGATGTCGTCCAGCGCCTGCCGGAACACCGGGTTGGACTGGTACAGGCCGTGGCCCATGCGTGGCAACTGGCTGCCCTGGCCGGTGAACAGCAGGGCCAGGCGGCATTCGCGCTCTCGGTCATCGACCATGCTGACCGCGCCCACCGGCACCTCGCCGGTGCGGGCGTACGAGGCCAGCGCGTCAAGCAGGTCGGACTTGCCCTTGGCGAACACCACCAGCCGCTTGCGGAAGTGGGTGCGGGTGGTGGCCAGCGAATACGCCACGTCCAGGAAGCGGTCCTGGATGTTCATGCCCATGTGCAGGTGCAGCTTGTCGGCCTGCGCCCGCAACGCCGGCACGGTGAAGGCCGACAGCACGAACGGCAACGACTCCGGCGCGGCCGCCGGCTTGGCGGCGCGGGCCGGCGCGGCCGGCTTGGGCGGTTCCTCCACGATGACATGGGCATTGGTGCCGCCGATGCCGAATGAGCTGACGCCGGCGCGGCGCGGGCGCTCGCCCGCCGGCCACGGCTGCTCCTGCTGCACCAGCGCCATCTGCGCCGCGGCCCAGTCCACCGCCGGGGTCGGCTCGACCACGTGCAGCGTGATGGGCAGCTTGTCGTGGTGCATGGCCAGCACGGCCTTCATGACGCCCGCCAGGCCGGCCGCGGCCTGGGTGTGGCCCAGGTTGGACTTGACCGAGCCGACCCACAACGGCCGCTCGGGCGTATGGCTGCCGCCGAACACCGCCGCCAGGCCGTTGCCCTCGATCGGGTCGCCGAGCTTGGTGCCGGTGCCGTGGGCCTCCAGGTAATCGATGTCCGACGGTTGCAGCCCCGACATGGCCAGCGCCTGGCGGATCACGCGCTGCTGCGCCGGGCCGCTGGGCGTGGTCAGGCTGGCGCTGTGGCCGGCGTGGTTGACCGCGGTGCCGCGCAGGACGGCCAGGATCGGATCGCCGTCGCGCTGAGCGTCCGACAGGCGCTTGAGCACCACCACGGCGGCGCCTTCGCTCCAGCCGGTGCCGTCGGTGCTGGACGAGAACGACTTGCAGCGGCCGTCCGGCGACATGCCGCGCAGGCGGCTGAATTCCACATGCAGGTCGGGCGACAGCATCAGCGTCACGCCAGCCGCCACCGCCAGGTCGCACTCGCCCTGGCGCAAGGCATTGCAGGCCAGGTGCGTGGTCACCAGCGACGACGAGCAGGCGGTGTCCACCGTCATGCTCGGTCCCTCCAGGCCCAGCACGTACGAGACCCGGCCGGACATGGTGCTGCCGGCCGAACCGGTGCCGACGTAGCCGTCCAGGTCGGCCAGCCCGCCGGCCAGCGCCAGGCCGTACTCGTGGTAGCCCTTGCCGATGCCGACGAACACGCCGGTCTGGCTGCCGCGAAGCTGGTCCATCGAATAGCCGGCCTGCTCGATAGCCTCGGAGGTGACTTCCAGCATCATGCGCTGCGCCGGATCGAGCGCGCGCGCCTCGCGCGGCGAGATGCCGAAGAACGGCGCATCGAACAGGTCGATCGGCGTCACGAAGCCGCCGCGCATGCAGTACGACTTGCCGCGCGCGTCCGGGTCGGCGTCATAGATGGCCGCCGCGTCCCAGCGTTCCCTGGGCACTTCGACGATGCCGTCGCCGCCTCGCTCCAGCAGGTTCCACAGGTCTTCGGGGCTGTTGACGTTGCCCGGCAGGCGGCAGGCCATCGAGACGATGGCGATGGGCTCGTCGGCCAGTGCATTGCGGCGCTTGGGCGTGTTCAGCACCGCCTTCTTGTTGCCGGCCAGGTGGGCGGCCAGGTCCTTGATGGTGAAGTGCTCGTACAGCGTGGAAGTGGACACGTTGCGGCCCAGCAGCTTCTGCAGCTCGGCCTGCACCCGCACCACCCGCAGCGAATTGCCGCCGATCTTGAAGAAGCTGTCGTGGATGCCGATGCGGTCGTGGCCCAGCACCTCGGCCCACACCGCCTGCAATTGCTGTTCCAGCTCGTTGGTGGGCTGCACCGCCGGCTCCAGCATCACCTCGGTGGGTTCGGGCAGCGCCTTGCGGTCGATCTTGCCGTTCGGCGTCAGCGGGAATTCATCCAGTTCGACGAAGAAGTCCGGAATCATGTAGCCCGGCAGGCGCGCCTCCAGCCACGGCCGCAGCACGCGTTGCAGCGCGGGACGCGGCGGCGCGCCGGCGGCCGGCAGGTTGGCCAAGCGCGACAGCGCCGCGCGGTCGACGGCCTGCGGCGCCTGCCAGGTCAGGTCGGGCTGCTCGCCGCCCGGCCAGAACACCGCGTCGAAGGCCCAGATGTCGCGCGAGCGGCTCGGCAGCATGGACATGCGGTAGCCCGCCGCCTCGGCGGCCTGCGCCAGGTCGCGCGGGTCGACCCACTGGCCCGGCTCGGCCGTGGCCTTGGCCTCCAGCACGTGGCCGACGCGCTGGTGCACGTCGGCCAGCCGGCCATTGGGAATGTTGGCGATGGCCAGCGGCTTGCCGCCCGCCTTCAGGCTGCTGGCCAGCGCCGCCAGGTCGAGCCCGTCGCCGCGCCAGTCGAGCGCGGCCAGGCGTTGCGGCCTGGCGCGGCCAGCGGCCGGCGCCCCGACGTGCAGGATGACGTCGAAGCGAAAGCGCGACATCTCGTTGACATAGGCCCCGTCGCGCAACAGGATCTCGACGCGCGAGATCCGCGGATACAGCGCCGGCAGGTTGGCGAAGAATTCGGGCGCCAGCACCAGCTCGCGTTCCGCGCGCAGGCCGCGTTGCGTGCGCCGGCGCAGCTCGTCGGCCGCCAGGCTGCACAGGCCCTGGAAGTTCGCCACGTCGGCGTGGAACGCCTCCAGCAGCGCCAGGTCGCGCACGTCGCCGACGAAGATGCGGCCTTCGGTCACGGCCTCGGTGGCCCAATCCAGCACCGACAGCAGGTAGCCGGCGCTGGGGAAGTATTGCGCCACCGAGTTGATGACCACGGTGTCGAAGCTGCCCGGCTCCACCTCCGGCAGATCGTTGGCCAGGCGGTGTTCGCACGAGGCCTGCGGCAGGCCGCCCAGATGGCGGTTGATCTGCTCGACCGCCTGGCTGGAGGCATCGATGGCGCGGTACTGCGCGACCTTGGGCGCGACGCCGAACAGTACCAGGCCGGTGCCCGAGCCGATTTCGAAGACGCGCTCGGGGCCGGTGGCCAGGATGCGGTCGACGGTGCGTTGCTGCCAGTCGCGCATCTCGTCGGCGGCGAACGGCAGGCCGTCGTAGCTGTTGTGCCAGCCGGCGGTGTTGAAGGTGGGATCGGCCGCGCCGGGCTCATAGGCCCGGTCCCACACATCGCGCCATTCGGTCACGGCGGTGGTCTCGGCGCGGCGATCCTGCGCGGCGCTGGCCGGCGCGCCGTTGCGCAGGCAGTAGGCCACCAGTTGGTCGTTGCGGCCCACCACCACGGCGCGGCCGATGTCTTCGTGGCTGGCCACGGCGGCCTCGACCTCGCCCAGTTCAATGCGGAAGCCGCGCAGCTTGATCTGGCCGTCGTTGCGGCCCAGCACCACCAGCTTGCCCGGCTCCTTGAAGCAGGCCAGATCGCCAGTGCGGTACAGGGCGCCGGGCGCGAACGGATTGGCGCCGAACTGCGCCGCCGTCTGCGCCGGGTCCTTGTGATAGCCGCGCGCCACGCCGGCGCCGCCGATGCACAGCTCGCCGGCAAAGCCGGCCGGCACCGGCGCCAGGTTGGCGTCCAGCACGTACAACTGGGTGTTGGCGATGGGCTGGCCGATGACGATGTCCTCGCCCGGCCGCACCTGCCAGACGCTGGACCAGACGGTGGTCTCGGTCGGGCCATACATGTTCCACACCGACTCGGCGCGCGCCAGCAGCTCATCGGCCAAAGCGCGCGGCAGCGCTTCGCCGCCGCACAGCAGGCGCTTGAGCGACACGGCGCGCGGCCAGCCCGATTGCAGCAACAACTGCCAGGTGGTGGGCGTGGCCTGCATCATGGTAACGGCATGGCGGCGCATCAGGTCCAGCAGCGTCTGGCCATCCAGGCTTTCCTGCTGGCGCGCGATCACCACGCTGGCGCCGCTGATCAGCGGCAGGAACAGTTCCAGCGCCGCGATGTCGAAGGAAATCGTGGTCACGGCCAGCAGGCTGTCGCCGGCCTCGCAGCCCGGCGTGGCGCGCATCGACAGCAGGAAGTTGCCGAGCGCGCCGTGGGTCACTTCGACGCCCTTGGGCTTGCCGGTGGAACCAGAGGTGAAGATGACGTAGGCCAGATCGTCGGCCTGCGCCGCGCCCGGCACGTTGGCGCTGTCGTCGCCGGCCTGGGCCAGCGCCGCGCCCAGATCCAGGCAGCGTTCGGCCCAGGCGCTCAGGCTGCCATCGCGCGCCGCCGGCGGCGCGATCAGCAGCGCCGGCTGGGCGGCCTCCAGCATCTGGCGGATGCGTTCGGCCGGGAACGCCATGTCGACCGGCACGTACGCGGCGCCAGTCTTGAGCACCGCCAGCAGCGCCACCACCATGTCGATGGAACGGTCCAGGCATACGCCCACCAACTGGCCGCGGCCAATGCCCTTGCCGCTCAGCACGCCGGCCACGCGGTTGGCGGCGGCGTTCAGTTCGCCGTACGACATGGCCTGGTCGGCGCAGCGCAGCGCCACCCTGCCCTCGTGCTGGGCGGCGGCATGCTCGAACAGTTCGTGCACCACCGCGCCCAACGTGGCGGCGTCGCCGGTGGCGTTGAACTGCTCCACCAGCGATTGCCGTTCGCCAGCCGACAGCGCCTCGACCTCGCCCAGCGCGCGGTCCGCGCTGGCAGGCAGGCGACGGCACCAGTCAGCCACCTGCGCGGCCAACTGAGCCGCGGTGCGGCGCGCGATCTTGCGCGGGTTGAAATGCAATTCAAAGGCTTCGCTGCCCGCCAGCAGCACGAATTCCAGCGCCGGCCGGTCCTCGTCCACCGCAAAGGCGGCCGGCACCTGGCTGGACACCAGCACGTCCGGTGTCAATTCGCCGCGGGCATGACGCCCGGCAAGCGTGGCGTCGCGGCCGATAAGATCGCGCCGGATCAGGCCATGTTCGCGCGCCCGCGCCAAGGCGCCGGCGACCTCCGCCAGATTGCGCGACAGCGGCGCCGCCGCGTCCAGGCGCGCCAGCACAGGCGCCCAGGCGCAGAACACATCGCGGCAATCCGGCGCCAGATCGGCGCGCGGCACCGCCACGGCCAGGTGGATGTCGGCCACGCCCGAAGCGCGCGCCAGGAACGCGCACAGACCGGCCACCGCCTGTTCCAGGAAGGCCTGCTCACGGCCCGCGCCCTGCGGCGCGGCGGGCAGCTTGCCCACAATCGGCGCTGTGTTGGTCTCGGGCGCCGCTGGCCGCGCGTACGGCAGGCGGTAGGGTTGCCACGCGGCCCATTGGCCCCGCCAATAGGCCGTCGCGCCCGAAGCGGCCGCGCCGGCGGTCGTGACCTGGGCGCGGGCCTGCTCGCTGGCCGAGGCCAGGCGCGCGCCCGCCTGCAGGCTGCCGGCGCTGACCAGATCGGCGATGGCGACATCCTCGCCTTCCAGCGTGCACAGCGACTCCAGCCGCAGCACGCGGTTGCCGGTGGCGATGCTGGCGCCGAATGCATCGGCCGCCACCACCTCGCCGGGAGCGGCGCCGTTGGCGCGCGCCTCGATGCTGGCCTTGCGCACGGCCAGCACGCGGCCGTCGATCAGCGCCTTGGGCCACACCAGCGGGCTGCTGAAGGGGCCGTGGTCGGTGGCGCGCACCATGGCGGCGATCTGCTCGGCGTCCTGGTTCCAGTCGATCAGGCCTTCGGCCGAGAATTGCGAATGGCGCGAAAAGTAGCGGCGCCGTGACAGGTCCTGCGGCGTCTCGCTTTCGCGGCCGGCGGCCAGATCGTCGACCAGCGCGCCAAAGCTCTGGATCGCGGTCTCGTCGCACTTCAGGCCCAACGACAGGGCCGTGTCGGCCGACTCGATCGGCACGGCGACGCGCTTGAGGATGCCGCCGCCGTCGATGATCTCGCCAATGCGATGCCAGGTGATGGCATAGTCGGTGGCGCGGTCGTACACCGCCCAGGCCGGCACGTGCAGGCCCGAGTATTCCGGCAGCGGGCCATAGTGATAGTTGATGCTCATGCGCCGCACGCGCTCGAGCAGCGCGTCCGGGATCACTGAGTAATTGCCGATGCTGAAAAGGATGTCGGCCGACAACCGGCAATCAGGCTTGACCGCATCTTCCAGGGCGTACTGCGGGATGCCGGCCTTGGCGGCCCACGCGCGCACGGTCAAATCGGTGGAAATCACTGCCTGTACGCGGTGTCCCTTCGCCATCAGCAGTTCGCCGCAACGAACCAGAACACTGCCGTCTCCAACCAAAAGCGATACGAAACTCGTCATGATCTGTTCTTCCTATGAAAGGCAATTCCGACCATGGCGACAGCATTTTTTTTCTGGTGCGTTGCTTGTCGCCCGCATGCTCGCGTCGACGAATTCTTATACAGATGATTTGAAAATTCCAGACGCGTCACTGCCGTCGCACACGTACGTACACCCCCATTTTTTCGAGCAAAAGCACGCATCTGCGCTTTCCGGAAATCTTCCTTGAAACGTCATTTCAAAAACACGTGAACATGCTCGAAAGCGCCTGAATCCGCCCTTCTACGTCGTATTTCAAGCGTCATATGGCGGTCCCGGCGCGGCCCGGTACCGCGCCGCGATGGGAGGGCGCCGCGGTACGTACGGGCCCATGGTCGCCATCCGCCGCTACGTATTCGCATACGTGGCTGCACGTATAGAGATACGTATTGGCGCAGTCCTACACTTGATTCGCATAAGCACACCACCGCCGCACATCACCGTGCATGGGGAGAGGGACATGTTCGATCAATCGGGCGTTTCGATCGTGGGCAGCGGCCATACGCCGTTCGGCAAGCTGGACGCGTTGAATCTCGAGCAGCTCATCGTGATGGCGGCCAATGAGGCTATCGAAGACGCCGGGGTCGACCCCGCCGAGATCGACGCGATCTACCTGGGACATTTCAACGCGGGGCTGGTGCCCGATGCCTTCCCCGCTTCGCTGGTGCACCAGGCCCATCCGGCCTTGCGCTTCAAGCCCGCCACCCGTTGCGAGAACGCCTGTGCCTCGGGTTCGGCCGCGATCCATGCCGGCCTGCGCGCGATCCAGTCGGGCGCCGCCGGCACCGTGCTGGTGATCGGCGTCGAGAAGATGACCTCGCGCAGCACCCCCGACGTGACCGAGGCCTTGGCCTGCGCCGGCTACAAGAACGACCCGCGCGAAAGCGGCATGAGCTTTCCGCAGCAGTTCGCGCGCCTGGCCGAGAAGTACGCCGAGCGCTACGACGACCCGCTGCCGGTCATGGCCGCCATCGCCGCCAAGAATCACGCCAACGCGCTGCGCAATCCGCTGGCGCAACTGCGGCGCGAACTGGACGCCGACTTCTGCAACACGATCTCGGAACGCAACCCCATGATCGCGGCGCCGCTGCGCATGACCGACTGCTCGCCCATCAGCGACGGCGCCGCCGCCATCGTCCTGACCTGCGAGCGGCGCGCGCCGCGCTATGCGCGCCAGGTGCGCTTTCGCGCCGCCACCCAGGTCAACGACCTGCTGCCGCTCGAAGGCCGCGACCTCCTGGCGTTCGAAGGGCCGCACCGCGCCATGCAGCGGGCCTATTCGGATGCCGGCGTGCAGTTGCAGGACCTGGATTTCGCCGAGGTGCACGACTGCTTCACCATCGCCGAACTGCTGATCTACGAAGCCATGGGCCTGGCCGCGCCGGGCGAAGGCCATCGCGTGCTGGCCGAGGGCACGGTGCGGCGCGATGGCGACCTGCCCGTCAATCTGTCGGGCGGGCTCAAGGCCAAGGGCCACCCGGTGGGCGCCACCGGCGTCTCGATGCACGCGCTGGCCTACCGCCAACTGACCGGCCGCGCCGGCGACATGCAGCGTCCCGGCGCCGAACTCGGGCTGGTCTTCAACATGGGTGGCATGGCCGTGGCGAACTACGCCTCGGTGCTCGAAGCCGTGCGGGCTTGATGGCATGAACATCGCCAACTGGTTGCAGGCGGCCGCGCTGGAACACGGCGCGCGGCCGGCCCTCTATCGCGGCTCGCGGCTGCACGCCACCTATCACGACTTCGGCCGCCGCGCCGCGGCGCTGGCCGACTGGTTGCGGCGCGACCATGGCCTGGCCGCCGGCGACCGCGTAGCCCTGTTCGCGCGCAACCGCGTCGAGTATCTGGAATTGCTGTACGCGGCCTGGTGGCTGGGCGCGGTAGCCGTGCCCATCAACCCCAAGCTGCATCCCAAAGAGGTCGCCTGGATCGCCGCGAATGCCGACGCCAGCGTGCTCTTCACCGATCGGCGCGACGACCTGCCGGCAGATTGCCTGCCGGCCGGTTGCCGCCACCTGGAGATCGACGGCGCCGACTACGCCAGCGCCTGCGAGGCGTGCGGCCCGTGGGC